>DAOLDO010000545.1:0-4929 GCA_035327325.1 Chloroflexaceae bacterium
TGCCCATCGCCGAGCCGGTCGAGGTGATCTCGGTGGCCCCGCTCCTCGCCGAGGCGATCCGCCGCATCCACACCCGCGAGAGCGTGAGCGGGATGTTTCCGGCCTAGGGGCCGGGGTCAGGGGAAGTGGAGAGAGCTGAGATGACTGTCGAGAAGAAGATCAAGATCGGCGTCCTCACCAGCGGCGGCGACGCCCAGGGCATGAACGCCGCGGTGCGCGCCGTGGTCCGCACCGGCATCAGCCGCGGGTGCGAGGTCTACGCCATCTACGAGGGCTACGAGGGCATGATCCAGGGCGGCCAGCTGATCCGCCGCATGGACTGGGGCAGCGTGGGCGGCATCCTGCACAAGGGCGGCACCGTGATCGGCACGGCCCGCAGCCCCGCCTTCCGCACGCGCGAGGGCCGGCGCCAGGCCGCCCGCAACCTGCTCGCCCACGGCATTGACCGCCTGGTGGTGATCGGCGGCGACGGCAGCCTCACCGGCGCCGACCTGTTCCGCCGCGAGTGGCCCGAGCTGCTGCGCGAGCTGGTGGACGCCGGCGCGCTCGACCGGGCCGAGGCGGAGGCCCACCCCTTCCTCGGCGTCGTCGGCCTGGTCGGCTCGATTGACAACGACTTCGCCGGCACCGACATGACCATCGGCGCCGACTCGGCCCTGCACCGCATCACCGAGGCCCTCGACGCGATCACCTCGACCGCCGCCAGCCACCAGCGCACCTTCGTGGTCGAGGTCATGGGCCGCAACTGCGGCTACCTGGCCCTCATGGGCGCCATCTCGGGCGGCGCCGACTGGGTGCTCATCCCCGAGCACCCCCCCGAGACCGACGACTGGGAGGGCGCGATGTGCGCCGCCCTGCAGGCCGGCCGCGAGAGCGGGCGCCGCGACAGCCTGGTGATCGTCGCCGAGGGCGCCCACGACCGCCACGGCAAGCCGATCTCCGCTGACTATATCAAGCAGGTGCTCGAGGAGCGCCTGGGCGAGGACACCCGCGTGACCATCCTCGGCCACGTGCAGCGCGGCGGCGCGCCCAGCGCCTTCGACCGCTGGATGAGTACCCTGATCGGCCACACCGCGGTCAACGAGCTGATCGGCGCCACGCCCGAGCGCGAGCCCCAGCTGATCGGGATCCGCGAGAACCGCATCACCACGGCGCCCCTGATGGAGTGCGTGGCGAAGACCCACGCCGTCGCCGAGGCCATCGCCGCCCACGACTACGAGCGGGCCATGGCCCTGCGCGGCGGCAGCTTCGGCGAGGCCTTCCGCACCCTGCGCACGCTGGTCCGCTCCAAGCCCCCGCTCCCCGGCAGCGCCGCCAGCCCCAAGCGCTTCGCCCTGCTCCACTCGGGCGGCCCGGCCCCCGGCATGAACACCGCCGCCCGCGCCGCCGTGCGCCTCTTCGTTGACCAGGGCCATCAGGTCTTCGGGGTGCGCGGCGGCTTCCAGGGCCTGATTGACGGCGACCTGGCCGAGATGGGCTGGATGAGCGTCAGCGGCTGGGCCACCACCGGCGGCGCCGAGCTGGGCACCAACCGCAAGATCCCCCACGGCGCCGAGCTCTACCAGATCGCCCGCAACATCGAGCGCTTCGCCCTCGACGGCATCCTGATGATCGGCGGCTCGGCCGGCTACAGGGCCTGCCACAGGCTCTTCGCCGAGCGCGGCATCTTCCCCGCCTTCAACCTGCCGATCATCTGCCTGCCCGCCTCGATTGACAACAACCTCCCCGGCTCCGAGCTGAGCATCGGCGCCGACACCGCCCTCAACAGCATCGTTGACGCCGTGGACCGGATCAAGCAGACCGCCGTGGCCGAGCGCCGCGCCTTTGTGGTCGAGGTCATGGGCCGCGACTGCGGCTACCTCGCCCTCATGGGCGGCCTGGCCACCGGCGCCGAGCGGGTCTACCTGCCCGAGGAGGGCGTGACCCTGCGCGATCTCCAGGCCGACCTCGACGCGATGATCTACGGCTTCAAGCACGGGCGGCGCCTCAGCCTGATGATCCGCAACGAGAAGGCCAACCCGATCTACACCACCAGCTTCATGGCCTCGCTCTTCGAGGAGGAGGGCGGCAGCCTATTCGAGGTGCGCCAGGCCATCCTCGGCCACCTTCAGCAGGGCGGTGACCCCTCGCCCTTCGACCGCATCCAGGCCACCCGCCTGGTCGTGAAGTGCGTGGACTTTCTGGTCGAGCAGGCCGCCTCGGGCGGCTCCGAGGGCGCCTTCATCGGCTACAAGGGCGGCAAGGTCCAGATCTTCAGCCTCGAGGAGCTGCCCCGCATGATGGACCCGGTCCACGCCCGCCCGCGCGAGCAGTGGTGGATGGACCTGCGCAGCGTGGCCCGCGCCCTGCGCCAGTCCCCCGAGGAGCCCGGGGCTTGACCGAGGGCGCCCTGGCCCCCGCCGAGGCCTGGCTCGCCGCCCGCGGCTGGCGCCCCTTCGCCTTCCAGCGCGAGGTCTGGGCGGCCTACCTGCGCGGCGAGAGCGGCCTCGTCCACGCCACCACAGGCGCCGGCAAGACCTACGCGGCCTGGCTCGGCCCCGTCGCCGAGGCCCTGCGCGACGACGGCGGCCGCGCCCCTGCCGGCCTCGCCGCCCTCTGGGTCACGCCCCTGCGCGCCCTCGCCGCCGACACCGCCCAGGCCCTGGCCGCCCCGCTGCGCGACCTCGGCCTGCCCTGGGCGGTCGAGACGCGCACCGGCGATACGCCCGACAGCGTGCGCGCCCGCCAGCGCCGGCGGCTGCCCGCCGCCCTCGTCACCACCCCCGAAAGCCTCTCGCTCCTGCTCGCCCGCCCCGACGCCGCCGCGCTCTTCGCCGGCCTGCGCTGCGTCGTGGTGGACGAGTGGCACGAGCTGCTCGCCTCCAAGCGCGGCGTGCAGGTCGAGCTGGCCCTGGCCCGCCTGCGCCGCTGGCGCCCGGGCCTGCGCGCCTGGGGCCTCTCGGCCACCCTCGGCAACCTCGACGCGGCCCTCGAGGCCCTGGTTGGCGCCGGCGGCCGCGGCCTGGTCGTGCGCGGGGACGTGCCTAAGCCGGTCACGATTGACGCGCTCATCCCGGCGACGGTCGAGCGCTTCCCCTGGGCGGGCCACCTCGGCCTGCGCATGCTCGACCAGGTGCTGGCCGAGGTCGAGACGGCCCGCAGCTGCCTGGTCTTCACCAACACCCGCGCCCAGACCGAGCTCTGGTACCAGGCCATGCTCGAGGCCCGCCCCGAGTGGGCCGGCCTGATCGCCCTGCACCACGGCTCCCTCGGCCGCGAGGTGCGCGAGTGGGTCGAGGGCGGCCTGCGCGACGGTCGGTTGCGCTGCGTTGTCTGCACCTCGAGCCTCGACCTCGGCGTGGACTTCAGCCCCGTCGAGCGGGTGCTGCAGGTCGGCAGCCCCAAGGGCGTGGCCCGCCTGCTCCAGCGGGCCGTGCGCAGCGGCCACCAGCCGGGCGCGCCAAGCCGCGTCACCGGCGGGCCCACCCACGCCCTCGAGCTGGTCGAGGTGGCCGCCGTGCGCCGGGCGGCCCTCGCTGGGCGCATCGAGGCCCGCCCGCCCCTGAGCAAGCCCCTCGACGTGCTCGCCCAGCACCTCGTCACCGTGGCCCTCGGCGGGGGCTTCCGCGCCGACGAGCTGCTGGCCGAGGTGCGCAGCGCCCGCGCCTACGCCGGGCTCAGCGACGAGGAGTGGCGCTGGTGCCTCGACTTCGTGACCCGCGGTGGGGCCGCCCTGACGGCCTACCCCGAGTTCAGCCGCGTGGCCGAGGAGGGCGGCCTCTACACGGTGGCCGACGCGGCCGTGGCCCGTCGCCACCGCCAGGCGATCGGGACGATCACCGCCGACGCGGCCATGGTCGTCCAGTACCTCGGCGGCGAGCGGCTCGGCACGGTCGAGGAGGCCTTCATCGCCCGCCTGAGCCCGGGCGAGCGCTTCACCTTCGCCGGGCGCGTGCTCGAGTTCGTGCGCGTCAAGGAGATGACGGCCTGGGTGCGCCGGGCGCGCGGCGCCGAGGGCGCCGTGCCCCGCTGGACCGGCGGTCGCCTGCCCCTCTCGTCCGAGCTGGCCGCGGCGGTGCGCGAGCGCCTGGAGGACGCCCGCGACGGCCTGTTCGAGGACCCCGAGCTCGAGGCCCTGCGCCCGATCCTCGCCCTGCAGGCCCGCTGGTCGCGCATCCCGGCCGCCGACGAGCTGCTGGCCGAGCGCGTGAAGACTCGCGACGGCCACCACCTCTTCCTCTACCCCTTCGAGGGCCGCCTCGTCCACGAGGGCCTGGCCGCCCTGCTCGCCCACAGGCTCGCGCGGCGCGGCCCGATCACCTTCACCGTCGCCGCCAACGACTACGGGCTCGAGCTGCTCGCCGCCGAGCCCGCGCCCCTCGGCATTGGCGGGGCCGACCCGGCGGAGGACCTGCGGGCCCTGCTGGACCCCGCGGGCCTGGCCGACGACATCCTGGCGGCCCTCAATGCCGCCGAGCTGGCGCGGCGCCAGTTCCGCGAGATCGCCCGCGTGGCGGGCCTGGTGGTGACGGGCCCGCCGCACGAGCGCCGCAGCGCCCGGCAGCTCCAGGCCAGCAGCAACCTGTTCTACGACGTCTTCGCCCAGTATGACCCGGAGAACCTACTGCGGGAGCAGGCCCGCCGCGAGGTGCTGGAGCGCCAGCTCGAGCGCGGGCGCCTGGCCGCCGCCCTGGCCCGCCTCGCCAGCAGCGCGATCGCGCTCACCGCGCCGCCCCGGCCCACGCCCCTGGCCTTCCCGCTCCTCGTGGACCGGCTGCGCGAGCGGGTCAGCTCCGAGGAGCTGGCGGATCGCGTGCGCAGGATGCAGCTCCAGCTGGAGCGGGCGGCGGGGTAGGGGTTGGCTTTGCAGTGGCGTCCCCTGCGACCCCTTCCTTTGTGGGAGGGCCGCCGCCGGCCCTCCCACACCCTCCCGCGCGAGGGCTTCGCCCT
>DAOLDO010000546.1:0-4921 GCA_035327325.1 Chloroflexaceae bacterium
CGTGGTCGCCCGGCCCGGGGGCCGCCATCCATCCCACGCGGTCGCCCGGCCCAGGGGCCGCCATCCGGCCCGAGGCGGCGCCGCGCTACACCACTGTCCCCGGCGCCACCGTCGCCCCCGCCGGCACCGCCGCTCCGCGGCTCACGATCGCGCCCCTGGTGACCAGCTGCTCCCGGCTGAGGGCGCCGCGGACCTCGGCTGTGGGTTGCAGCTCCTCGAACGGACGGGCCTCGAGCGTCGCGCCATCGCCCACGGTGGCGTCGTCGTCGAGCCACGAGGCGCGCACCAGGGCGCCCGCGCCCACGCTGCACCCGGGGCCCAGCACCGACGCCTCCACCAGGGCGCCCGCGCCCACGCTGCACCCGGGGCCGATCGCCGCCGGGCCGATCAGGCGCGCCCCGGGGTGCACCTGCGCCTCGGGGTGGACGTAGACCGGGCCGCCGGGCCGGGTGGCGGCGAGGAACTGGGCGGCGCTCAGGGCCTCCCACGGCGTGCCGACCGGCACCCAGTGCCCCGCGCAGACGTGGGGCAGCACGGGCCCCGTGGCGGCCAGGGCCCCGACCAGGTCGGTCAGCTCGAGCTCGCCGCGGGGCGAGGGGGCGATCCGCGCCAGCAGGGGGAAGATGGCCCCGTCGAGGTGGTAGATGCCCGGGTTGGCCAGGGCGCCCGGCGGCGGGTCGGCCGGCTTCTCGACGATGCGCCGCACCAGCCCGCCCTCGACCTCGAGCACGCCGAACGAGCGGGCGTCGGGCACGGGCAGCCCGGCCACCCCGTAGCGCCCCCGGCAGACCCCCAGCACGTCCTCGCGGGCGACCAGGTTGTCGCCGTAGAGCAGGAAGAAGGGCTCGTCGTGCGGGCCGGCGGCGAGCAGGGCGCCGGCGGTGCCGTTGGCCAGGCTCTGGCGGACGTAGCGCAGCTCGATCCCGCGGTACGCCGCGCCGAAGGCCGCCTCAACCATCTCGGCCCTGTAGCCGACCACCAGGGTGGCCCGCTCGACCAGGCCCACGAGGGCGTCGAGGATATGGGCGAGCAGGGGCCGGTCGAGCAGCGGGATCAGGGGCTTGGGGCGGTGGCTGGTGAGGGGCCTCGTGCGCTTCGACTCGCCGGCGGCCAGGATGACCGCGTGGCGCGTCGAGCAGCCCGGCGGGGCGCTGTCTGCCATGGTGGGCTCCTTGGTGGTCGCTCGCGCTCACCGAGGAGCATACCACAGGGCCGCGCCCCGGGCCTGACAATATTGAGAGGCGTCCCCTACGCCGTCAGCTGCTGGGCCAGCAGGATGGCCTGGGCCACCTCGCGCATGGTCTTGCGGCTGTTCATGGCCAGCTGCTGGATCTTGCGGAAGGCCTCGGCCTCGCTGAGGCCCTGCTGGTCCATCAGGCAGCCCTTGGCCCGCTCGACCAGCTTGCGCGTCTCCAGGCGGTCCTTGAGGGCGCCCAGCTCCTTGCGGCGGTCGGCCTGCTCGGCCCAGCGGGCGAGGGTGACCTCGATCAGGGGCATCAGCTCGGCGTCGCGCACGGGCTTGATCAGATAGCCGAGCACGCCGGCCTCGCGGGCCTGCTCGACCAGCTCGCGCGAGCTGTAGGCGGTGAGCAGGAGCACGGGGGCGAGCTGCTCTGCGGCGATCTCGCGGGCGGCGCTGATGCCGTCCATGTGGGGCATCTTCACGTCGAGGATGGCCAGGTCGGGGCGCAGCTGCCTGGCGAGGTTGACGGCGCTCTGGCCGTCGCCCACCTCGCCGACGACGAGGTAGCCCTGCTCCTGGAGGGTCTCGCGCAGGTTCATCCGGATGAGGGGCTCGTCGTCTGCGATCAGGATCCGCGTGGTCATGGCTGAGGCTCCAGAATAGAAAGCGGCCCGGTCACGCCGTCGCCGGCGCAGCGGGGCCACAGTGCAGCCAAATTGTTGTGGTCAGTATAGCGCCCCGAGTTCCGGGCGAGCTACGGAACAATCGTACAAGCCTGGCTGGACGTTTTGTCGCGCCGCGTCAGCGGGGCTGCACGCCGTGGCCGGCCGCGATCTGGGCCAGCTCGAGGCGGGCGCCGCTCTGGCTGAAGCCGCCGCTGAAGGGGTTCTCAGCCATGAACATGGGCGTGTCGAGGTCTACGAACTCGAAGCCGCCGAGGCCCGCGGCGAAGTGGGCCGACATGGTCATGGCGAGGATCGACTCGACGTTGCCGCCGATCATCAGGCGCAGGCCGCCGGCCCGGCACACGGCCGCGATGTCGAGGGCCTCGGCCACGCCGCACTTCATCAGCTTGATGTTGACCACGTGGGCCGAGCGCTCCTGGGCCAGGCGCAGCACACTGGCGGCGCTGGTGGCGCTCTCGTCGGCGGCGACGGGCACGCCGCCCCAGCGGGCGAGCTGGGCCATGCCCTCCCAGTCGTCGGCGGGGACGGGCTGCTCGAGCAGGGCCGGGCGGATATGCTGGGCGTGCAGGGCCCCGACCAGGGCGAGGGCGGCGTCGGCGCTCATGCCGCCGTTGCCGTCGAGGATGAGGGGCGCGTCGGGGGCCACGGCGTGGATGGCCACGACGCGCCGCAGGTCGTGGTCGAGGTCGCCCCCGCCCACCTTGACCTTGATCGTGCTGATGCCGCGCCCGATGATCGCCAGGGCCGCGGTCGAGGCGTCCTCGACGCTGCCCGTCGTGACGGTCATGTCGGTCTCGAGGGTCGTCCCGGCGCCGCCGAAGAAGGCCCAGAGGGGCAGCTCGGCCCTGCGGGTCAGGGCGTCGAGCACGGCGGTCTCGATCGCGCAGCGGGCGCTGCCGGCGCCGCCGATGGACGCGCGCAGGGCCGCGGCGATCGGGCGCCACTCGCGCGCGTCGGCCCCCTCGACCGCCGGGCGGGCCAGCTCGATCGCGTCGCGGGCGCTGGCCTGGGTCTCGCCGTTGTAGGCCTGGAAGGGCGCGGCCTCGCCGTAGCCCCGCGTGCCGTCGGCAAGCTCGACGGTCACGAGCAGGTTGCGCGCGACCTCCTGGGCGCCGCCGGAGATGCCGAAAGGCGCGTGCAGCGGGATGTCGAGGGCCTCGACGCTAAGGGAGCGGATCGTCGTCGGTGCGAGCATCGTTGCGCCTTCCTCGTTGGGGCGCCCCAGCGTGGGCGCCCCTGCTGGAGCGCCCGTACCCTCTAGCTCGAGATCGGGTGGGGCGGCCCTATTGTAGCTCAGATCTCACGGCCTGCGCTGGCGCTGCAGGTAGGCCGTGATCGTGGCCAGGACGATCACGGCCCCCAGGGCCTGCCAGGGCGAGGTGAGGCGCTCGCCGAGGAGCAGGGCGGCCATGGCCAGGGTGGCGATGAGGCGCCAGGCCATGGTGCTGCTGACCAGGGGCGCGCCGAGGTGGCGCAGGGCGGCGATCTGGCCCAGGTTGGCCCCGAGCAGCACGAAGAGCACGAAGGCCAGGTAGACGGCCCAGTCGGCCGGCGCGAGGGTCAGGTAGCGGCCCCAGTCCTCGCCGACCAGCAGGCTGAGCGCGCCCGTGGTCGCGGTCAGGGCGACCAGCTGCATGAGCAGCACGACCTCGCCGGGGACGGCGTCCTTCACGGTGCGGGGGACGAGGATCATATAGAGGGCCAGGCTGAGCATGCTGATCGCGGCGAGCCCGATGCCGAGCAGGTCCTCGCCGGTCAGGGCCAGGCCGAGGGCGTGGCCGCCGATGTCGCCGCTCATCATCAGCAGCGAGCCGACGAGGGAGACGGCGAGGGCCGGCCAGGTGTAGGGCGGCAGGCGGTCGCGGAAGAGGGCGGCGCTGAGCAGGGCCACCACCAGGGGCGTCATCAGAGTGACCAGCTGCACGTAGATCGCCAGGGTGTAGCGGGCCGAGAGCACGTTGGTGACGGCGCGCACCACCACCACCAGGGTGAAGGCCCAGAGGGCCCGCGAGCGCAGGAAGCGCCGGTCGAGCCGACGCAGCACGAAGGGCGCGAAGGCGGCCAGGGCGATCAGGTTGCCCAGGGCCAGCAGGGCCATGCTCGGAATCTGGCTGACCGTCTGGAGGTAGCGGGCGAGGACCGGGTAGGCGCCCCAGGCGCTGTGAGCGAGCAAGGCCACGACCATCCAGCCCAGGGGGAAGCCCTGGCCCTGGTGCTCCGTGCGCGCCGGCGTGAGCGGGGTGACTTTTGACATTGCGAGGTCTATCCTGCAGGCTGAGCGGCGCGCCGTTGCGACAGAAGCTATTATAATGCCGCCGGATACCGGGCTCTATAGTGACGTGACTGATCGGAACCTGAGCCGCCTATGCCGCCGATCGCCCTCGCCGACCTGCTCGCCGCCGGCGGCCGGCTCGCCGGCCCCGCCGCCGCCGCGGCCTTCGCCGACTGGAGCTACGACTCGCGCCTGACGGCGCCGGGGGCGTGCTTCATCGCCCTGCGCACGCCCCGCGGCGACGGGCACGACTACATCCCGGCGGCCATCGCGGCGGGCGCCACGGGCGTGCTCTGCCGCTGGCCCCCCGCCGCCGCGGGCGGCGCCACCGTGGTGCTCGCCGACGACCCCCAGGCCGTGCTGCAGCGCTGGGCCGCCGCGCGCCTGGCCCGCGTGGCGCCCCTGGTCGTCGGGGTGACGGGCAGCGTCGGCAAGACCACCACCCGCCGGGCCCTGGCCGCCGCCCTGGCCGCTCTGGGCCCGACCTTCCAGAGCCGGCGCAGCTTCAACTCGCTGCTGGGCCTGCCCGTGGCCCTCGCCCGCCTCGAGGACGGCCAGGCCCTGGCCGTGCTCGAGTACGGCAGCGACCGGCCGGGCGAGATCGCCCGCCTCGCCGCCCTCTTCCCGCCCCGGCTCGCCGTGGTCACGGCCGTGGGCGAGGCTCACCTGCGCGGCTTCGGCGACCTCGCCGGCGTCGCCCGCGAGAAGGGCGCCCTGGTCGCGGCCCTGCCCCCGGGCGGCGCCGCCGTGCTGAACGGCGACGACCCGCGCGTCAGGGCC
>DAOLDO010000547.1:0-4905 GCA_035327325.1 Chloroflexaceae bacterium
AGGCCTGGATCGACGAGAGCTACCGCGCCGTCGCGCCGAAGCGCCGGGTCGCCGAGCTTGACGCGCTGCGTGGCAACACAGCCCGGTGAGCCAGGAGGCCGGCTTGAGCGGACCTTGTTCGGTTGGGCGGGCGCAGCCCCGCAAGCGGCGAGAACCGAAGGCGCTCGTCGTGGGCGCGACCCGGGCAGCAGTGGAGGGAGCATGACCGACTTTGCGTACGAGGAAGGGCGGTGGGAGCCACCGGTCGCCGGCGACGAGGGGGCCACCCTGCTGGGCTTTCTGGAGCGCCAGCGGGCGACGTTCGCCTGGAAGACGGAGGGCCTGGACGCGGCCGGCCTACAAGCGACTCTTAGTCCGTCAGCGATGACCCTGGGCGGTATGCTCAAGCACCTCGCTCGCTTCGAGGACGACATGTCCACTGAATGGTTGCATGGCCGGGAGCAACTCCCGCCGTGGAACGGCGTGGACTGGAGCGCTGACCCTACATGGGACTGGCGCACAGCCGCTGATGACACCCCCGAGCAGCTCTACGCGCGCTGGCATGACGCCGTGACACGCTCACGCGCGCTGTTCGCTGCGGCGATGGCCGAGGGCGGGCCGGCGCGGCGGCCCGGCGGGCCCGACAGCCTGGCCCCAAGCCTGCGCTACATCCTGCTCAACATGATTGAGGAGTACGCCCGCCACAACGGCCACGCCGACCTCATCCGCGAGGCGATCGACGGCCGCGTCGGCCACGACCCGCCAGGCTGACCAGCACTCGGCGGTCGGTGGGTCTGCTCCGACGCAAGAGCGCCGGGCGGCACTTTTTTCAGAACCGGGTCGCCGCGAAGCAGGCGATCTGCGTCTGCATCGAGCGGAACACACGGTATGCGACAGTCGATCATCCACATCGCCCTGCTGGTCAGGGACTACGACGAGGCGATCGCCTTCTACAGTGAGAAGCTCGGCTTCACCCTGCTTGAGGACACGGAGCAGCCCGAGCAGCAGAAGCGCTGGGTCGTGGTCGCTCCACCCGGTGGTATGGGGGCGACTCTGCTGCTGGCGCGGGCTGCGACGCCGGAGTAGGAGCGCTTCGTCGGCGACCAGGACGGCGGGCAGGTCTTCCTCTTCCTGCGCACCGACAACTTTTGGCGTGACTACCAGGCCTTGCAGGAGCGGGGCATGCGCTTCGTGCGCGAGCCGAAGCGGGCGGAGTACGGCACCGTCGCGGTGTTTGAGGACCTATACGGTAACCGCTGGGACCTGGTCGAGCTGGCGCCGGGCCATCCCCTGGCTATCCGGTGAAGCCAGCGCGGCCAGGGCCAGCCGGATCGGAGGCACGATGGAGCTGTACCACGACGGGGTGCGCCTGGGCGCGCTGACGCGCCACTTCTACGAGACTCCCTGGGCCAGCGCCTGGCTCGTCGCTGACGACCCGGCGGCCGTCGCGCGCTACGCAGCGATCTGCGCCCTTCACGCCTGCGTCGAGCAGCTGCCCGACGAGCTGCCCTGCGCCGAGGCCAACGCACGCTACGAGCAGGAGCTCGCCGCCCGCGGCCTCGACGAGACTCAGCTTGATGGCTACTGGCGGCCCTGGGTCGTGGTGATGCCCGATGGGGAGCGGCGCGAGATCACCCCGCCTCACGTCGAGCCCGACGGCTATCTGACATGGCGCTGGTGAGGCGAAGTGTGAAGGAGGGGGGGCGCATGCAGCTCACATTTCTGGGGACGGCCGCGGCCAACGCGTACCCCGAGGCCTTCTGCGGCTGCGCTAACTGCAAGCAGGCCCGCGCTCTGGGCGGGCCGAGCCTGCGCAAGCGCTCGGCGGCGCTGGTCAACGACGACCTGCTGATCGACCTCGGCCCGGACATCCACACCGCCGCGGCGCTCCACGGCCGGCCGCTGAGCAATGTCCGCTTTTGCCTGCAGACCCACGCTCACGCCGACCACCTCGACCCCTCGCACCTGCTCTCGCGCAGCCCGGCCTATGGTGTCGTCGGCGCGCCACAGCTCCAGCTCTACGGCTCGCCGGCGACCCTTGGCCGTCTCGCCGAGGCTCTGGCGCGCGACATGGTACCGGGCAGCCTCTTCGACTCGGCCGCCCAGGAGCAACTGAACGTGGAGCTGCACCCGGCGGCGCCGCTGGCGCCCTTCACCGTCGGCCCATACACCGTCCTCGCCATCCCCGCCAACCACGACCCCTCGGTCGAGCCGCTTCTGTACATCATTCAGTCTGCCGGCCGCTGCATCTTCTACGGCACCGACACGGCTGCACTCCCCGAGTCGACCTGGCAGGCGTTTCACGTCCACCGGCTGCGCTTCGATGTGGTGGTGCTCGACCACACCTACGGCCCCGGCCACCCCGGCGACGACCACCTGAGTTCTCGCGACGTCGCAGCGTACGCCGCGCGGCTCCGGTCCGAGGGGCTGCTTGCTGAGGGCGGGCGCGTGCTGGCCACCCACATCGCCCACGACGCCAACCCGCCCCACCCGGAGCTCGCCGCCTATGCCGCGGCCCACGGCTACGAGATCGCCTACGACGGGCTGAGTGTATGATCGCGATCCCGCTATCCTTCGTGGTCGACGTTATGCGGCGCGAGGGTGAGGTAGGCCGTCGCTGGCTCGACAGCCTTCCCGCGCAGGTTGCCTCCTGCTGCGCTGACTGGGGGCTGACCATCGACGGGGCGCCGATGCACGGCGGCCTCAGCCTGGTGGTGCCGGTTCGCCGAGGCGAGGAGCGCGCGGTGCTGAAGCTGGTCTGGGCCGAAGCTGATGCGGCGCACGAGGCGCTGGCCCTCGCCGCCTGGGATGGGCACGGCGCGGTACGTCTGCTCAAGGCGGAGCCGGAGCGCCGCGCGTTGCTGGTGGAGCGGCTCGACCACACACGCACGCTCGGTATGCTCCCCACTGGGCAGGCCTTCGCAGTCGCCGGCGAGCTGTTGGACCGGCTTGCTGTTCCCGCTCCGGCTGGCGTGCCGCGGCTCGCTCATGTTGCCGCGGAGCTCGCGGCCGCGCTGCCCGTTCGCTGGGAGCGGGTTGGCCGGCCGATGAATATTCGCCTGATCGACGCCGCCTGCATGCTCGCCGTCGAACTCGGCCCTGGTGCTGGCGAACTGCTCATCCACACCGACCTCCACGACGCAAACATTCTCGCCAGGGAGCGCGGGTCACACGATGAGGCTCAGCCGCTGCCCTGGCTGGCGATCGACCCCAAGAGTGTCGCCGGCGAGCCGGCGTTCGGTGTGGCCCCGCTGCTCTGGCGGCGCATCGACACCATGGCGGAGCCGGCGGAGCTAGCGGGGCACCTCGACTCGCTCTGTGCGGTCGCCGAGATCGACCCCGAGCGAGTACGGGCCTGGAGCCTGGTGCGCTGTCTGGACTATTGGCTTTGGGGGCTGAGCATCGGGCTGACCGAGGACCCGCTACGCTGCGCCAAGGTTATCGACTGGCTTGGCTGGCCGTAGGAGATTGGGACAAGCAGCGAAAGGGTACATCGTCGATATACCAACCAGTTCCATAGACCAGCACTTCGAACAGAACTAGGGCGCCTTGCACTCTTGTCAGTGGCGAAAGGTGTGATACAGTGAAAAACCCACCATCCACTCCTCCCCACGACCTGCCTGGGCGCTGAGCACATATGCAACGAGAGCAGCAGATGGCGCAGCTTGTGTTCACAACCCACGGCTCCAGCGGTGACCTCAACCCGTTCCTGGCTCTGGGGGTAGGGATGCAGGCCCGTGGGCACACGGTGCGTTTTGCTTTGAGTCCGCCGCTCGCAGCCCTCGCTGAACAGGCTGGCTTTGACGTGTACCCGCTTGCCGCCGACGCCCCGTTGACAGCCCAGGAAGCGGTCTACGCCCAGGGCTCCTCGGTCGGGTCACTGAAGGCCGCCGTGCAGCAGGCGATCCTGCCGACGCTGCGACAGAAGGTGGATGACCTGCGAGCGGCCTGCGACCACGCCGACCTGCTCGTCGCGGCCTCACTCCAGCTGCCGGCGTCGTTCGTGGCCGACGAGACCGGTATCCCCTGGGCGAGCGTGGCCGTTGCGCCACTTGCCCTCCCATCATCGCAGTTCTCGCCCAGCCCGCTGCCCTTCGCGCCAGTACCGCTTCGGCCGCTCATGAACCAGATCGCCTGGCGCGTCGGTGCCCAACTGCTCCGTCCGATCGCCGATCCGGCTGTAAACGCGCTGCGCGCCGATCGAGGGCTTCAGCCCCGCCGTGATCTGCTGCTGACCGGCAACCTTTCGCCTGATCTCATCGCCGTGGCGGTGTCGCCGGCCTTCATGCCGGAGCCTCCCGACTGGCCGCCCCACGCGCGCACGACGGGGTTCTGCTTCTGGGACACGCCAGGCGATTGGCAGGCACCACCCGAGCTGAGCGCCTTCCTCGAGCAGCCGGGGCCAATCGTCGCCGTCTCGTCAGGGTCTCAGTCGCTTGATGTGCGCGGCGCCTTCGCTGCTTTCTACCGCACCAGCGTCGAGGCTGTTCACCAGGCCGGCGCACGCGCGCTTGTCCTCGGCGCCCAACCAGGAACGGTGGCCGGCTCCTCCGCCGATACGCTCACACTGTCCTACGCACCCTTCTCCGCAATTTACCCCCGCTGCGTCGCGGTAATCCACCATGGAGGCATCGGCACGACGGCCCAGGCATTGCGCGCCGGTGTGCCGATGCTTATCGCACCCTGGGGCTTCGACCAGTTCTTCATCGGCGACCGCGTCGCCCAGCTCGGTGCCGGACAATCAATCAGTCGAAGGCAGTACGTCACCCGGCGCGTGGCCGCACATCTCCGAGCCCTCATCGAAGACCCCTCCTATCGCCAACGTGCCGAGCAGCTCAGCGCGCAGATTCAGCGCGAAGACGGCGTTGGAACACTCTGCGAAGCTCTCGAAGCACTGCTCGCACGGAAAGGTTTACCCTCGGCGGT
>DAOLDO010000548.1:0-4883 GCA_035327325.1 Chloroflexaceae bacterium
CGGCGGCCGCCGCCGTGGCCGCCGCCGCCAGGGCGTTGGCGCCGGCGGGGCCGGTGAAGATCAGGGTCTGCATAACAACTCCGCGCCAGGGCGTGACGATGCCGTGCAGAGTGTAGCACATCTGCGTGGGGCTCAGGCTGCTATAATGGGGCCGTGGGCGGTCGGCGCCGCCCAGTGTAGCGAAGGGAGAATGCCAATGGCCGAGCCACTCGTCGCGCAGCCGATCGGCGCCTTCCTCGACGGCCTCGCCTCCAGCGCCCCCACCCCGGGCGGCGGCAGCGTGGCGGCCATGAGCGGGGCCATGGCCGCCGGCCTCGTCAGCATGGTCTGCGCCCTCACGATCGGCAAGAAGCAGTTCGCCGCGATCGAGGACGAGGTGCGCGGCATCCACGACCGCGCCGAGGCCCTGCGCAGCGACCTGCAGAGCCTCGCCGAGCAGGATATCGAGGTCTTCTCGCGGCTCTCGGCGGCCTACAAGCTGCCCCGCACCACCGAGGCCGACGCCGCCACCAGGCAGGCCGCCATCCAGCAGGCCACCCGCCTCGCCGCCGAGGTGCCCCTGCGCACCGCCCAGGCCGCCGCCGCGATCATGCCCCTCTGCACCGCCCTGGCCCCCCGCGTCGGTCGCCTGATCGTCAGCGACGTCGGCGTCGCCGCTCTCCTCGCCCGCGCCACCGTCCAGAGCGCCATCCTCAACATCGAGATCAACCTCGCCGGCCTCGAGGACCAGCTCTTCGTCCGCCAGACCCGCGGTCGGGTCGAGGACCTGATCATCGGTCTCAGCGAGGAGGCCGAGGGCGTGGTCGCGATCGTGCGCGGGCGTATCAACCAGTAGGTCCTATGACTGCCACGCTTCTCGACGGCAGGGCTCTCGCCCAGGAGCTCAAGGCCGAGGCCCAGGACAGCATCCTCGCCCTCGCCAGCGAGCTCGGCCGCGCCCCCAGCCTCGTCGTCGTCCAGGTCGGCAATGACCCCGCCTCGTCGCGCTATGTGCGCACGATCGGCAAGCTCTGCAACACGGTCGGCGCCACCTTCCACCTCGAGCTGCTGCCCGCCGACGCCCCCCAGGACGAGCTGCTCGCCGCGATCGGCACACTCAACGGCGAGGCCGCCGTGGACGGCATCCTGATCCAGATGCCCCTGCCCGCCCACCTCGACGCCACCGGGGCCATCCTCGCCATTGACTACCACAAGGACGTTGACGGCGTCCACCCGATCAACGCCGGCCTGCTCGCCCAGGGCCGACCCGGCATTGTGCCCAACACCCCCGCCGGCGGCATGGAGCTGCTGCGCCGCAACGGGGTCGCCCTGCGCGGCAGGCGCGCCGCCGTGGTCGGGCGCAGCCCGATCGTCGGCCGCCCCATGGCCCAGCTGCTGCTCCAGGCCGACGCCACGGTCACCGTCTGCCACACCCGCACCGCCGACCTCGCGGCCGTCCTGCGCGAGTGCGAGGTCGTCTGCGTGGCCGCCGGCCGGCCCGGCCTGATCACCGCCGAGATGATCCGCCCCGGCGCCGTCGTGGTAGACTTCGGCACGAACGTCCTCGCCGACGGGAGCCTGGTGGGCGATGTTGACTTCGCCGGCGTGGCCGAGGTGGCCGGCGCGATCACGCCCGTCCCCGGCGGGACGGGCCCCGTGACCAACGCCATGCTGATCAAGAACCTGATCGACGCGACCCGCGCCCGCATGCCGCGCGGCGCGGCCTGAGGACGCCCGGCCCCGCGTCGGCGCAAGGCTATGAAGATCCTCGTCCTCGGCGGCGACAGCCGCGCTCACGCCCTGGTCTGGAAGCTGTTCAACAGCGCCGCGGCAGACCTGCTGGTGGCGCCGGGCAACGGCGGGTCCGCGCTCCTGGCGCCCGTGGTCCCCGTCGCGCCGGGCGACCCCGTCGAGGTGGCCCGCTGGGCCTTCGACCAGGGCGTGGACCTGATCGTGCCCGCCGAGAGCGGGCCCCTCGCGGCCGGCCTGGTGGACGAGGTGATCGCTATGCACATCGGGGTCTGCGGGCCGCCCCGGCGCGCCGCCCGCCTCGAGCATAGCCGCTGCTTCGCCCGGGCCTTCCTTGAGCGCCATGGCCTGCCCCTGCCTCGCGGGCGCGTCTGCGCCGACCTGGCGACGGCCGAGAAGTACCTGGCCGCCCGGCAGCTCCCCGTGGCGATCAGGGCCGACAGCCTTGAGGGCGGGGCGGGGGTCTATCACGACCGCTACGCCGCCCTGGAGGCCCTGCGGGCCGCCTTCGCCGAGCGCCCCGTCGAGGGCGCGAGTGCCGGCGTGGTGATCGAGGAGCACCTCCTCGGCGCCCGGGTCAGCTTCACGGCGATCACCGACGGCAGCGCCGCCGTGCCCCTGCTGCCCGCCCGCACCTACGACACCCTCGGCCCCGAGCCCGACAGCCCCGCGGCCCCCGGCATGGGCGCGATCACCGGCAACTCGGCCTACGCCCGCAAGCTCGGCGAGTTCCTGCACACGCGGGTCGTGCTGCCGATCGTGGCCGCCCTCGGGCGCGAGGGGCTGCCCTACTGGGGCTTCCTCGGGGTTGACTGCGTGATCACCGAGCAGGGCCCCCGCGTCGAGGGCCTGCGCTGCGGCCTGCGCGTCGGCGAGGCCGAGGCGGTGCTGCCGCGCCTCGAGGACGACCTGCTGCCCCTGATCGAGGCGGCGATCACCCGGCGCCTCGACCGGGCGCCGGCCCCGCGCTGGCGCGACGAGGCGAGCGTGGCCCTCGGGCTGGTGGCCCAGGGCTACCCCCACCACTCCCCCTACGGGGCGGCGGTCCAGGGCCTGAGCGAGATGGACCAGGGCGTGCTGGTCTTCCACGACCAGACCCACAACCCCGCCGGGCTCCGCTACAGCCCCGCCGCCGGCGGGGGCGGGCTGGCCGGGCTGCTCGCCGCGCCGCAGCCCGGCCTCGGCGCCGTGACCGTCACCGGGGGCCGGGTGGCGACGGTGGTCGCCATGGGGGCGACCCTGGCGGGCGCGCGAGGCCGGGCCCTGCTCAACGCCGAGCGGGTGGGCTTCCCCGGGCGCATCTACAGCGAGCACGTCGGCGCCCACGAGTTTAAGTGAGGTGTGATTCCGCCGCCCGCCGCCGCGCCAGATTCTCACAGCTCACAGCTCACAGCACCAGCGCGTAGGCCCGCACGGGGAAGGCCGCGGCGCCGGCCAGCTTGGGTGGCACGGCGTGGAAGGTGAAGGACCCCGGGGGAATCTGGTCGAGACGCGTGAGGTTCTCGACGATCAGCACGCCGGCGTTGAGCAGGGTCACGTGGGCGGGGCGCCGCGGGTCGTTCGGGTCGTCGGCCAGCATGAAGTCGCAGCCGACCAGCTTCGCGCCGCCTTCGCGCAGGGCCTGGGCCAGCTCGCCCGTGATAAAGGGGTGCTCGGCGTAGGCGGCCAGCCCCCAGTAGGCCGACCAGCCGGTGTGGAGCAGCACCGCCCGCCCGGCGAGGTCGAGACCCGCCACGACGTCGGGGCCGAGGGGCGCGCGGGGCGCGCGCCCGGCGCAGGGCACGACGAGGCCGGGCAGCACGAGCTGGCTCAGGTCGAGGCGCTCGACGGTGGGCCCCTCGGGGTTGAAGTGGAAAGGGCTGTCGAGGTAGGTGCCGACGCTGGTGATCAGCTGGGCGAAGCTGAGCTCGACCGTCGTGCCGAGGTAGCGGCCGCTGAAGGCCGACTGGGCGTGGCTGAGGTAGGGGGTGCAGGTGGGGCGCGGCCAATCGGGGCTGAAGAGGGGCGTGTCGGGCCCGATGGTCTGCGAGAGATCGACCAGCTGCATGGCTGTACCTCCGGTGGGCGCCCGGGGGCGCGGCGGCTCCAGCCGATTCTACCACGGGGCGGAGGGCCGGCGCGCCCAGGCGCGGGCTTGACTCTCATGACGCAGCGTGTTATACTCTGAGCATAACGCACCGCGTTACAGACTGCGCCGACCGACAGAGTATGGTATGATCCTCCGCAGGTCGCAGCGCTCATCTGAACAGCCTGAATAGACTGAGAGGAAGCCCATGACCACCCCCGAGGAGATCGAGGTCAACGTCCGCCAGATCGAGGAGCAGGCCGGCCAGACCAACCCGGCCACGCCCATCTTCGACGTCGTTCGCCGCATGATGCTGGCGGGCTTCGGCGCCTTCGCCCTGACCCGCGACGAGGCCGAGCATTTCCTGAACCGGCTGGTCGAGCGGGGCGAGATCGCCCAGAAGGACGCCCAGCACCTGATCGACGAGACCATGGCGAAGTTCCGCACCACGGCCCTGCCCCAGACCCCCAACGTCGAGGCCAGCGTCAACAACCTGACCACCCAGATGGAGACGGGCCTCGAGCAGCTGCTCAACCGGATGAACATCCCCTCGAAGCGCGACATTGACGAGCTGAGCGCCAAGATCGCCCAGCTGGCCGCCCGCGTCGAGGAGCTGCGCCGCACCGGCGAGCCCGTGGTCAAGACCCGCAACGCCGTCAAGGCCGAGGTTAAGGGCGAGGAGTAGCTCCCCTGGCCCGAATCTCAGCGCGCCGGCCGGCCAGACTCCGGTCCGGCGCGCTCGCCATGTTGGCGCGCCCGCTTTGACACGGCGTGTTATAATGGGCGCACACGCCACCAGAGATCCAGGGCCTATGCATCTGATCAAAAAATACGCGAACCGCAAGCTCTACCACACCAACCAGAAGCAGTACATCACCCTCGAGGGGATCGCCAGGCTGGTGCAGGAGGGCGAGCCGGTGCAGGTCCTCGATAATGAGACCGGCGACGACATTACGTCAACCATCCTCGCCCAGGTGGTGCTGACGGCGCGCGGGCGCAGCGGCCCGCAACTGCCCACCCAGCTGCTCACCGGCCTCATCCAGATCGGCGGCGACACGCTCACCAACCTGCGGCGCACCCTCGCCTCCTC
>DAOLDO010000549.1:0-4873 GCA_035327325.1 Chloroflexaceae bacterium
CGTTCGGCACGCGCCAACTATGTCGATCAGGTTGCCGCCGAATTCGCCCGGCGCCGCGACGCCGACCAGACACGCGACAAGAGCGATTGCGAGAAGCCTGCTCGACGACTCGTGCATCACCCGGTCCTTCCCCGGCGCTGAGGCCGATCCGACCGGCGCCGCGCCGGCGGGGCCGGGGGGCGCGGCCGGGGGGGGGCGGGCGGGGGCTCAGGCAGCCGCGGCGCCGGGGGGGCTCCAGGGGCGTCCGCCAGGCCCGCCAGCTGCTCGCGCGTCGCCGTCGGCACTCCGTAGCGGCCCGCGACCGCCCGCAGCGCCTCCACCAGGGCCGCGCCCGTCGGGAAGCGGCGCTCGGCCGCCTTGGCCAGGGCCCGCGCCATCACCTCGTCCAGCTCGCCCGGCAGGTGGGCCAGCACGCTCGTGGGCGGCGGCGGGGGCAGCTGCGAGTGGGCCACGATCAGCTGGGGCGTCGCCCCCGCGAACGGCACGCGCCCCGTGATCACCTCGTAGGCCACCACCGCCAGCGAGTACAGGTCGCTCCGCCCGTCCACCCGGCGCGCCTCGGCCTGCTCCGGGGAGATGTACTCGGGCGTGCCCATGAAGACGCCGGTGCGCGTCAGGCGCTCGCCGTCCGAGTCGGGCGTCTGGGCGATGCCGAAGTCGGTCAGCAGCACCCGCCCGTCGTGGTCAATCAGGATGTTGTGGGGCTTGATGTCGCGGTGGACCGCCCCCTGCTCGTGGGCGTAGTCCAGGGCCCGCGCCACCGGGTCGAGCAGGCTGATCGCGTAGCCCAGGCCGAGGGTGGCCCGCTCCTCGAGCACATGGTGCAGGCTGCGGCCGTTGACGTACTCCATCGCGATGTAGTACAGTCCGTCCTGCTCGCCCACGTCGTAGATCGTCACGATCGCCGGGTGGCGCAGGTTGGCCGCCGTGGTCGCCTCGCGCTCGAAGCGGCGCACGAACTCTTCGTCGAGGCTTAGCTGGGCCGCCAGGACCTTGATCGCCACCTGCCGCTGCAGCAGCACGTCAACGGCCCTGTAGACACGGGCCATCCCGCCGCGGCCTAGCTCGGCGCGAAGCTCGTAGCGCCCGAGCCGGCGCCCGATCAGGCTTGTCACACGGCCCTCGCCTTAGTCGTGCAGCATGGCCGCCGGCTCGCGCGGAACAAACCACGCCGGCCGAGCGTTATACATGACTGATAGGAGGATGATGCGGCCGACGCTGCGGGTCGCGGGGTGTCGCCGCCGTTGGTGGTATTTTCACTGCCCTGATGGTATAATCAGGCATACCGCCGCGATTGTACCACATCGCACAACGGGTTTCAAAAGCCGGGCTCCCCTCGGCATGCACCCGGCCCCGCGCCCGGGTGAGCGGACAAGCAAGAGACAGAGATCAGCATCATGAGGAACGCCGGCATGGTCGCTGCCCCTGCGCCAAAGCTGATGATCAAGCGCCAGGACGGCCAGTATCGCGAGCTCGACTGGGACCGCGAGCTTATCACGATTGGCCGCGACGGCGCGAACGATATTGTCATTGACCACCCCCTCGCCTCGCGCCGCCACGCGCGCCTCGAACGCACCGACGAGGGCTACGCCGTGCGCGACCTCGAGAGCACCAACGGCACTTTCGTCAACCAGGAGCGCGTCGAGGACCTCTGCCACCTCCATAATCAGGACCAGATCATCATCGCCGATACGGTGATTGTCTTCCAGGACCCCGAGGCCACCGTCAAGGGCGTGCTCCCCCCCGAGCTGCTGCGCGCCGTCCGCGAGGAGCTGCGCGTGGACAGCCGCACCAAGGAGGTCCTGATCAAGGGCGCCACCCTCCAGCCCCCCCTCACCGTCAAGGAGTTTCAGCTCCTCGAGCTGCTCTACACCAGGCGCGGCCAGGTGATCAGCAAGGACGAGATCGCCCGCCAGGTCTGGGACTACGAGGTCTTCGACTATAACGCCATAGACGCCCTCGTCTACCGCCTGCGCCAGCGCATCGAGCCCGACCCGGCCCACCCGCGCTACCTCGTCACCCAGCGCGGCTTCGGGTACAAGCTCCTCACGACGCCCGAGTAGCCGAGCGCCAATGACACACGTCACCCTCGCCGCCCCGCGGCGCCTGCGCGGCGCCATCGCGGTCCCCGGCGACAAGTCAATCTCGCACCGCGCCGTGATCTTCAACGCCGTCGCCGACGGCGCCGCCGAGGTGGCGAACTTCCTCCCCGGCGCCGACTGCCTCTCGACCATCGCCTGCGTACGCGCCCTGGGCGTCGAGGTGCGCCGCGAGGGGGCCGAGGTGCAGGTGTCCGGCGTCGGCCGGCGCGGCCTGCGCGAGCCCGCCGATGTGCTCGACTGCGGCAACTCCGGCACCACCCTGCGCCTCCTCGCCGGGCTCCTCGCCGGCACCCCACTCTTCGCCGTCCTCACCGGCGACGCCTCGCTCCGCTCGCGCCCCCAGCGCCGCATTGTCGCCCCCCTGCGCGCCCTCGGCGCCCAGATCGACGGCCGCGAGGCCGGCGACCGCGCCCCCCTCGCCGTCCGCGGCGCCGCCCTCAGGGGCGGCAGCTACGCCCTCCCCGTCGCCTCTGCCCAGGTCAAGTCGGCCCTGCTCCTGGCCGCCCTCGGCGGCGAGGCGCCCCTCACCCTCACCGGCAAGATCGCCTCGCGCGACCACACCGAGCGCATGCTCGCCGCCATGGGCGCCGACCTCGCCGTCACCCCCGAGCAGATCACCCTCGCCCCCACCGCCAGCCTCGCGCCCCTCTCCCTGCGCGTCCCCGGCGACCCCTCCTCCGCCGCCTTCTGGTGGGTCGCCGCCGCTATCCACCCCGACGCCGAGCTGACCACCACCGGCGTCTGCCTTAACCCCACCCGCACCGGCGCCCTCGATGTGCTGCGCGCTATGGGCGCGGAAATTGACATAACCAACGAGCGCGAGGAGGGCAGCGAGCCCGTAGGCGACGTCACGGTCCGCTCCTCGGCGCTGCGCGGCACCACCATCGGCGGCGCGCTCATCCCCCGCCTGATCGACGAGATCCCCGTCCTCGCCGTCGCCGCCGCCTGCGCCAGCGGCGAGACCCTGGTGCGCGACGCCCAGGAGCTCAGGGCCAAGGAGACCGACCGCATCGCCACCGTGGCCGCCGGCCTGGACGCCCTCGGCGTCGAGGTCGAGCCCACCGCCGACGGCATGGGCATCGTCGGTCTCGGCCGCCCGGCCCTGCGCGGCGCCGCCCTCCCCAGCCACGGCGACCACCGCCTCGCCATGGCCTGGGCCGTCGCCAGCCTCGTCGCCACAGGCGAGACGCGCGTGGCCGACCCCGCCTGCGCCGACGTCAGCTACCCCAACTTCTGGGAGACGTTGTCCAGGCTCGAAGCGCCAGGCGCCTGAGGCGCCTCCACAGCACCAGAGGGTCTATGAGCGAGGACTCCTACACCTTCACGGTCGAGATCTACACCACGGCCCTGCAGGTCACCGGCAGCTACGTCCTGCCCCTCTACCGCCGAGTGAGCGACGCCCTCAACAGCAGGCTGCACCGCTTCGTCGCCCTGCGCGAGGCCACCGTCGGCCCCCTCGGCCGGCCCCAGCACGCCCAGCGCGTGCCCCAGATCCTCGTGGACTGGAGCGACGCCCTGCTGGTGGCCACGGTCAGCGAGCCGCCGCCCCCGCCCGGCTTCCACACCTCCGCGCCGCCCCGCGACACCCAGCCCATGATGTTCTTCACCCCCGCCTTCGCCCTGCGCGCCGACTTCTACAAGCGCACCGATATGGAGTTGGTCGAGATGCTCGGCGAGATGACCGACGACTTCATCTCGCTGCGCAACGTCTCGATCTTCCCGCTCCAGGGCGGCCCCCCCGTCACCAGGGCCTTTGTCTGCCTCAACCGCCATCACGTCCAGGCCCTCTACGCCGTCGGCGCCCAGATCGCTAACGCTCCCGTGCCCGCCTCCCTCGACCCGGCGCCCGTCCCCGCTCCGCCCCAGCCGGCCGTCGTGCCCCTCGTCACCCCCGCGCCGCCCGTCCCCATCCCCGACGAGGTCGAGCCGGCCCCCTCCATCACGCCCGCCGCGCCCGACGACCAGGGAGAACCCCAATGAAGATCTTAGTCACCGGAGGGGCCGGCTATATCGGCTCGATCACCTCCGCCGAGCTGATCGCCGCCGGCCATACGGTCGTCGTCCTCGACAATCTCTACCAGGGCCACGCCGGGGCCGTCCCCCCCGAGGCCGCCTTCGTCCAGGCCGACCTGGCCGACCGCGAGGCCCTCGCCGGCGTCTTCGCCGCCCACCCCGACCTCGACGGGATCATGCACTTCGCCTCCTTCACCCTGGTCGGCGAGAGCATGGAGCGGCCCCTGCTCTACCTGCGCGACAACCTCGTCAACGCCGCCAACCTGCTCGAGCACGCCGTCGCCGCCGGCGTGCGCCGCTTCGTGCTCTCCTCCACCGCCAACCTTTTCGACGAGCCCGAGCGCATGCCGATCGAGGCCGACAACAAGATCGTCCCCGGCTCGCCCTACGGCGAGTCGAAGTTTTTTATCGAGCGCATGCTCCACTGGTTCGAGCGCATCTACGGCCTGCGCTACGCCTGCCTGCGCTATTTCAACGCCAGCGGCGACACCCCCGACCGCGGCGAGGACCACGACCCCGAGACCCACCTTATCCCCCTCGTGCTCCAGGTGGCCCTCGGCCAGCGCCCCCATATCACCGTCTTCGGCGACGACTACCCCACCCCCGACGGCACCTGCGTGCGCGACTACATCCACGTGGTTGACCTCGCCCAGGCCCATATCCTGGCTATGGAGGCCCTCGACCGCATCGGCTCGCGCAAGTACAACCTCGGCAACGGCAGCGGCTTCAGCGTGATGCAGGTGATCGAGACCGCCCGC
>DAOLDO010000550.1:0-4866 GCA_035327325.1 Chloroflexaceae bacterium
ACGTGATCACCGGCTTCTTCATCCTGGTCGAGGATTCGATCGCGGTCGGCGACGTGGTCAGAGTCGGCGGCATGTCGGGCGTCGTCGAGGACCTGTCGATCCGCTCGATTCGCCTGCGCGACGTCGCCGGCACGGTGCAGCTGGCCCTCTTCGACATGCCCGCCGCCCCGGCCGCCCCCGCCCAGCCCGCCGGCCCCGCCCTGGGCGACTACAGCGCCATCACCAGCGACGAGGCCCTCGACGAGCTGGTCACCCGCCTGAACGCCGCGCCCGGCTTCGCCTTCGACACCGAGGCCACCGGCCTGCGCCCGATCGACAGCGAGCTGGTCGGCATCTCGGTCGCCCATACCCCCGGCGCCGCCGTCTACATCCCCTTCGGTCACGTCGGCGGCGGCCAGCTGCCCCGCGAGCGCGTGCTCGCCGCCCTCAGGCCCTTCTTCGAGGACGAGGCCAGGCCCAAGTACGCCCACAACGCCAAGTTCGACCTCGAGATGCTGCTCGGCGCCGGCGTCGCGGTCAGGGGCCTGACCTTCGACACCATGGTCGCCGCGGCCCTGCTCGGCAAGCAGCGCGTCGGCCTGAAGGACCTGGCCTTCTACGAGCTGAAGCTGCCCACCACGCTCGCGCCGATCGAGGAGCTGATCGGCCGCGGCAGCAAGCAGATCAGCTTCGACCAGGTGCCCGTCGAGCGGGCCACCCCCTACGCCGCCGCAGACGCCGACATGACCCTGCGCCTCAAGGAGGTCCTCGAGCCCCAGCTCCGGCAGTACGAGCGCATCTACGCCCTCTTCACCCGCCTCGAGATGCCCCTGGTGCAGGTGCTGGTCGAGATGGAGCAGGCCGGGATCACCCTCGACAAGGGCTACATCGAGGGCCTGGGCGAGCGCCTGGCCGCCCGCATCGCCGAGGCCGAGGACGCGATCTACGCCGCCGCCGGCCAGCGCTTCAACATCAACTCGGGCCAGCAGCTCAACGCGGTGCTCTTCGACAGCGGCAACTTCGGCCTCGACCCCAAAGCCCTCGGCCTGAGCAAGCTCAAGACCGGCGGCTACTCGATCACCGCCGAGGTGCTCGAGCAGCTGGCCCCCCTCGCCCCGATCGCCGAGCAGATCCTGCGCTACCGCCAGCTCACCAAGCTCAAGAGCACCTACGTAGATGCCCTGCCCGCCCTGGTCAGCCCGAAGACCGGGCGCGTGCATACGTCGTACAACCAGGTGGGCTCGGCGACGGGACGGTTGGCAAGCTTAGATCCAAACCTGCAGAATATCCCTGTGCGCACCGAGGAGGGCCGCGAGATCCGGCGCGGCTTCGTCGCGGCGCCGGGGTGCAGGCTGGTCGCGGTTGACTACTCGCAGATCGAGCTGCGCGTGCTGGCCCACTACACCAGGGACCCGGCCCTTATCGCGACCTTCCAGGAGGGGCGCGACGTCCACGCGGCCACGGCCTCGCGCCTGTTCGGCGTCGAGCAGCACGAGGTGGACAAGAACCAGCGCCGCATCGCGAAGACCGTGATCTTCGGCATCGTGTACGGCATCAGCTCGTTCGGCCTCTCGCAGCGCCTGGGGCTGAGCCGCGCCGAGTCGCAGGGTCTGATCGACGGCGTGTTCCAGAACTTCCCCGGGATCAAGGCCTACATTGACGAGACGCTGCGCTTCGCCAGGGAGCACGGCTACGTCAGCACGCTGTTCGGGCGCCGCCGGCCCTTCCCCGAGCTGGCCAGCGGCGACCGCGGGCCGCGCGCCCAGGCGGCCATGCGCGAGGCGATCAACGCGCCGATCCAGGGCACCGCGGCCGACATCATGAAGATCGCCATGGTCGGCGTGCACCGCGCCCTCGCCGAGTCCGGGCTGGCCGCGAAGCTGCTGCTGCAGGTCCACGACGAGCTGATCCTCGAGGCCCCCGAGGCCGAGGTCGAGGCCGTGAAGAAGCTGGTCTGCGCGGTGATGGAGGGCGCCTACCCCGCCCTGGCCGTGCCCCTCGGCGTCGAGGCCGAGACCGGCCCGAACTGGGAGGAGATGCGGCGGTAGCTCTGCCGTTGGGAGGCTGTGCCGGTGATGGACCAAGGACCAAAGACCAGGGACGAAGGCCAGCCAGAGGCAAGCTCGATGCAAGCGTGAGGCAGCCCGAGCGGTTGGTCTTTGGTCCTTCGTCTTTGGTCGCTCCTGGCACAGCTGGGCCTGGAGCACAGCTAGAGGAGGCCTGCCCGATGCAGACCATGGAGCAGATCGAGGCGGCGCCCGGCGCGGGGGCGGCGCTGCGCCGGCCCACCTTCTCGGTGGTGGCGCCGGTGTTCAACGAAGAGGCCCTGGTCGAGGAGTTCTGCCGGCGCACGGCGGCCGCCCTCGAGCCCCTCGGCGAGCCGTTCGAGATCGTGCTGGTCAACGACGGCAGCCGCGACCGCTCGCTCGAGCTGATGCGCGCCGCCCGCGAGGCCGACCCGCGGGTCAAGGTGCTCAGCTTCTCACGCAACTTCGGCCACCAGCTGGCGATCACCGCCGGCACCGACTACGCCGCCGGCCAGGCCGTGGTCGTGATCGACTCCGACCTGCAGGACCCGCCCGAGGTCATCGCCGACCTGATCGCGAAGTGGCGCGAGGGCTACGAGGTGGTCTACGCCGTGCGCGAGGAGCGCGAGGGCGAGACCTGGTTCAAGACCGCCACGGCCTCGCTCTTCTACCGCCTGATCGACCGCATCACCAGCGTGCAGATCCCGCGCGACGCCGGCGACTTCCGCCTGATGGACCGCAAGGTGGTGGACGCTCTGGCTCGCATCAGGGAGCACCACCGCTTCATGCGCGGCCTCTCGGTCTGGGTCGGCTTCAAGAGCACCGGCGTGCCCTACAGGCGCCACGCCCGCAAGGCCGGCTCGACCAAGTACCCCCTGCGCAAGATGCTCAAGTTCGCCCTCGACGGCATCACCAGCTTCTCGTACCTGCCCCTGCAGCTGGCGACCTACATGGGCTTCGGCGTCGCCGCCCTGAGTCTGCTCTTCATCATCGTCGTGATCGTCATGCGGCTGGTGGCGCCCACGGCCGAGGAGGCGGCCTTCTACGGGCAGGCCTCGACCCTGGCGGCGGTGCTGTTCATCGGCGCCGTGCAGCTGATCTCCCTCGGCATCATCGGCGAGTACGTGGGCCGCATCTACGACGAGGTCAAGGGCCGCCGCCCCCACATCGTGGCCGAGGGCCTCGGCTTCGACGAGGCCCAGCGCACCCGCGCCGAGGGCCGCGCCTGAAACCCCGGCCCGCCCCGCCGCGTATCTATGCCGGACGGGATCTGCTCCCGTAGCGCCGGCCCCCTATAATGGGGCCACAACGACCAGCAAGCACTAGACACAGACGAGGCAGCAATGGCACCACGCGGTACATCTACGGGCACGGCGGGCGGGATCGGGGCGCGGCTGGGCTTTATCGGCGGCGCGCTGCTCGTGCTGATCGTCGTCGGCATCGGCCTCTCAACCATGAAGTTCGCCCAGATCAACGAGGGCGAGCGCGGCATCATCGTCACCCAGGGCCGCGTCGAGGGCGTGCAGGAGCCCGGGATCTACTTCCGCCCCTTCGCCCCCTTCACCAGCGTCGAGACGGTCAACGTCCGCCGCCAGACGCGCACGATCTCGCAGAATGTCGCCAGCAGCGACAAGCAACTCTACGATATTGACATCCAGGTGGACTACGCCCGCATCCCCGCCCCCGAGGCCCTGCGGGCCAGCTATGGCGAGATCGGGGTGAGCGACGATCAGCTGAACGCCTTCCTCGACGGCTTCATCAACGACGCCCTGAAGAGCGCCTCGACCCAGTTCACCCTCGACCAGGCCCTCTCGGACCGCGGCGGCTTCGCCGACCGGATCAGCCGCTTCCTCACCAGCTCCGCCGACGGCCAGCGCTCGCCCGCCGAGCAGCTCTATGTGCGCCTGGAGGCGGTCAAGGTGCTCGACATCAAGGTGGGCGACCAGTACGCCCAGCTCCTGGCCGAGAAGGCCAACCTCGAGGTGCAGATCGAGACCGAGCAGAAGCGCCGCGAGCAGATCGAGGCCCAGCAGTCCAACAATCTCTTCCAGGCCGAGCAGGAGGCCGCCGTCGCCCTCACCCGCGAGCGTGGCCAGACCCAGGCCGCCCTCGAGGCCGCCAGGCGCGACGGCGAGGTGCGCGCCATCCAGGGCCGCTACTGGCGCGAGAACCCCGAGCTGTTCGAGCTGCGCAAGCGCGAGCTGATGGTCGAGATGCTCCAGAATGGCAATATGTGGTTCGTAGACCCCAACACCGACATTACCCTGCTGCTCAATCAGATGGGCGCCGGCGCGGGCTCCACCACGGCGATCATCCCGCAGCCCGCCGAGCCCCAGGCCCAGCCCCTGGCCCCCGCCCTCCCCGAGGAGCCCGTCACAACGCAGCCCGCCACGCAGCCGGCCGCCCCGTAGGAACTTGACTCACACCCGTATCGGCGTATAATGAACGCCGGTACGCGGGGAGGTGACGGAGTGGTTGAACGTGCTCGTCTCGAAAACGAGTAGGGCCTGAAAACCCTCGCGAGTTCGAATCTCGCCCTCCCCGCCACAGCCGGGCGCCCTCTCTGACCTCAGGGGGGGCGCCTGCGTATCCCGGGCGCCCCCCTACCCTGGAGCACGCCGTGACCCCCGAGGAGCAGATCGCCGAGCAGGCCCGCCTGATCGCCTGGCTCCAGGCGCAGCTCGAGCGCCAGCGCGCCGCCAACGGCGAGCTGCGCCGCGCCGTGGCCGAGCTGGCCCGCACCTTCCAGGAGTCGCTGGCCGCCGCCTACGAGGCCGGCGAGAGCGGCGACATCGAGGCCGTGCGCCGCATCACCAGAACCAACCAGCAGCACTGGCAGGCCTACCTCCAGCAGATCGTC
>DAOLDO010000551.1:0-4861 GCA_035327325.1 Chloroflexaceae bacterium
GGGGGGGCGCCGGCGCGAAGCCCGCGGGCAGAGGCTCGCGCGGGGGCTCGGGGCTCGCGCCCGACCCCGCCGTGGCCGCGACGAGCACGTCGGCTGGGGCCGCGGGCGCCGGGGCACCGCCCGCCTCGCGCGCCTCGAGGAAGCGCAGGACGTCCTGCTTGGTGACCCGGCCGCCCTGCCCCGTGCCCGGGATGGCGGCGGGGTCCAGGCCGTGCTCGGCCACGAGGCGGGCCACCACGGGCGACAGGAATGGGTTGCGGGCGGGGGCGGTGGCCGTGTCGGCGACGGGCGCGGCCGCCGGACGAGCGTCGGGGGCGCCGCCCTGGGGGGGCGGATCGGCGACCTCTGGCTGCACCGGCGCGGTCGCGCCAGCATCGGCCCCGTCCGACGCGGCGCCCACCCTGGCGATCACGGTGCCCACGCGCACGGTCTCGCCCTCGGGCACGAGGATCTCAAGCAAGGTGCCGGCGATCGGCGCGGGCACCTCTGTGTCCACCTTATCGGTCACCACCTCGAGCAGGGGCTCGTACCGGTCCACCGCGTCGCCCGGCTGCTTGAGCCAGCGGCTGATCGTCCCCTCGGTGACGCTCTCGCCCAGCTGAGGCATCTTGATCTCTGTCGCCATAGCGCGGCCCTGTCCTCGTTGACGGCCATTCCCCGGCTGAGTGTAGCATAAGTGCGGGCGGCGCCGCAAAAGGCCCCGCCCTACGGCCCGCCCATCAGCAGCCGCGCGTAGCGCTCGAGCGCGCCCGGCCGCGCCGTCTGGGCGAAGCGGTCGTTGTCAACGCCGAAGGCGACATCGGCCTCGCCCAGGGCGTAGCGCTCGACGGCCGCGGGGTCGAGGTCGCGCAGGGCCCAGGCCAGCTCGACCATCAGGTCGGCGGGCATGTCGGTCTGCACGTAGCCCACCAGGGCCCCCGTGAGGCGCTCGGCGGCGAGCAAGTTGGCCAGGTAACCGCGGTCGCGCAGAGCCTGGGCCAGGGCGATCAGCACGGCCTGCTGGCGCCGGCCCCGCTCGAAGTCGCTGTCGGGGTGCCGCACGCGGGCGTAGGTCAGGGCCGTGGCCCCGTCCATCGCCTGGGGGCCGGGGCTGAAGCGCACCGTGGTTGTCCGCCGGTCGAGCGTGGGGAAGCGTTCGTCCACCAGGGCCCGCTCGACGTTCACCGTGACCCCGCCGACCGTGTCCACCAGGGCCGCGAAGCCGCGGAAGTCGGTCGCGGCCACGTAGTCGATCGGCACGTCGAGCAGCCCGCTCACCGCGGCGCGGGCCAGGGCCATGCCGCCCCCCGGCGGCCCGTCGCGCTCGCCCCAGAGGTAGGCCGCGTTGAGCCTGTTGCGCCCGTGGCCGGGGATGGGCGCCCACAGGTCGCGGGGCAGCGAGAGCACCGCCACCCGGCGGCGCTCCGGGTCGATCCTGACCACGAGGATGGCGTCGCTGCGCGGCGTGGCCGCCTCGCCCGGCCGCCTGTCCACGCCGAGCAGCAGCACGGTCACGGGCGGGGCCCCGCCCGCGCGGGCCGGCTCGAGGGTGGGCAGGGTCAGCAGGGGCCCGGCCTCGGCCGGCCGCGCGGCGGTGGGCGCCGGGGTGACCACGAGGGCCGCCAGGTTGCGGCGGGCGCCGACGGCGCCGCGCAGCAGGGCGAAGCCGAGCAGCACGACCGTCAGGACGACGGCCAGGACGGCCAGGCCGTAGAGGCGGCGGAGCGGGCTGCCGGTGTGGTCCAACGCTGGCTCCAGCGGGCGCCCGGCCGGGCGCCCCTGCGGCTGCCCGGCGCGGCCGGGCCTGATGCCGCATTATAGCGATGGACGGCCCTTCGCGCCACCCCCACGCCTGGCCGCCCGACCGCGGGCCATGCTATACTGTCGCCACGCTGTCCTGTTGTGGAGGTGCGCCTGATGAGCGCGATCGCTGAGGAGGTGGGCCGGCTCGTCCCCCTCGAGGACGAGTGGCCCCTGCTGCGCGGGTTGCTGCTGGGCCTCGCCGTTGGCGCCACCGTGGCCGGGGTGTTCATGCTCGGCCGCGAGCTGCGCGCACGCCGGGCGGCCCGGCGCGCCGGGGGCCTGCCGCCCGCGCCGCTGCCCGGCGTCGAGCCCTCGCCCCTCTAGCCCCGCGTGACCGGCAGCGCCGGCCCGCCGTCTCTGAGACGAGGCGACCGCGCCCGGTGGTATACTGGTTGCTGTAGGGGCCGCGGGCCGTCAGCGCGCGCCCCGAGCTGAAGGAGCGGGACATGTTCTTCGACCCCACCTACTTCATCTTCGCCCTTCCGGCGATGTTCTTCGCGATGTGGGCCCAGTACCGGGTCCAGTCGTCCTTCCGCAAGTGGTCGCAGGTGCCCAGTGCCAAGCGCCTCAACGGCCTCGACGTGGCCCGCACCCTGATGCAGAACGAGGGCCTAACCCACGTCCAGGTCGAGCGCATCGGCGGCATGCTCACCGACCACTACGACCCCCGCGGCAAGGTGATGCGCCTTTCCGAGGGCTCGACCCAGCCCTCCGTGGCGGCCATGGCCATCGTCGCCCACGAGCTCGGCCACGCCGCCCAGGACAAAGAGGGCTACTTCTGGCTGCGCGCCCGCGCCGGCATCGTCGGCATCGCCAATATCGGCTCCAACCTCGGCACCCTGCTCTTCTTCGTCGGGATCATGATGGGCGCCCTCGCCGGCGGCGGCCAGGGCCAGCTCGGCTACACCATCGCCGTGGCCGGCGTCATCCTCTTCAGCGCCGCCGTGGCCTTCACCCTGGTCACCCTGCCGGTCGAGTTCAACGCCAGCAGCCGCGCCCGCGAGATGCTCAAGCGCAACGGCCTGGTCACCGTCGAGGAGTCAAACGGCGTCAACGCCGTGCTCAACGCGGCCGCCCTCACCTACGTGGCCGCGGCCGCCCAGTCGATCGCCCAGCTGCTCTATTTCATCACCATCCTTGGCAGACGGAGGGAATAACATGGACGACGATATGCGCCGCCGGTTCGTCTACGGCATGATCAACCTGCTTCTCGGCCTCGCCGCAGCCTGGCTGGCGACCTATCTGACCAATAAGCTCCTCGGCAACCCGAAGGTCCAGGAGAAGCTCGACATCTAGCCCGCCCGAAGCCGCAGGCCCCGCCCTGCGGCTTCGCGGCGTCCGGCCCGGCTCGAATCCGCCCCCGGCGCGCGTTAATGCTAGCGGACGACGACAAGAGCGGGCAGGTCGCGGGCGGCCAGCCCGACCGGCCCACATGGGGCGAGCCTTGGAGCGTACACCGATTATCATCGGGGTGGCTGGCGGCAGCGCCAGCGGAAAGACCACGGTCTCCCAGGCGATCCTGCGCCGCGTCGGCGCCGACCGGATCGCCTACATCCCCCACGACCTCTACTACCGCGACCTCAGCCACCTCCCCCTCGAGCAGCGGGCCAGGTTCAACTTCGACCACCCCGACGCCCTCGACAACGAGCTGCTCGTCGCCCACGTCGACGCCCTCGCCGCCGGCCACCCCGTCGAGGTGCCCACCTACGACTTCGCCACCTATGTGCGCCTGCCCGAGACCAGGCCGATCACCCCTCGCCCCGTCATCCTGATCGAGGGCATCCTGATCTTCGCCGAGCCCGTGCTGCGCCGCCGCATGCAGATCAAGCTCTTCGTTGACGCCGACCCCGACCTGCGCTTCATCAGGCGCCTCAAGCGCGACGTCGAGGAGCGCGGCCGCAGCGTCGACTCGGTGATCGAGCAGTACCTCAACACTGTGCGCCCCATGCACCTCGAGTTCGTCGAGCCCACCAAGCGCTACGCCGACGTGATCATCCCCGAGGGCGGCCGCAACACCATCGCCATTGATATGGTCGTCGCCCGCATCGAGTCCGAGCTCCAGCACGCCCTCGCCTGAGCCGCCATGACAACCCCCCTCGCGCCCGACACCCTCGTCCACGCCCGCTACAAGGTGGCGCGCCAGATCGGCCGCGGCGGCATGGGCGCCGTCTACGAGGCCCTGGACACCCGCCTCGGCAGCGTCGTCGCCCTCAAGCAGACCCTGGCCCGCGGCGACCGGCTCGACGATGCCTTCGCCCGCGAGGCCCGCCTGCTCTCCTCCTTGCGCCACCCCGCCCTGCCCGCCGTCAGCGACTACTTCGCCGAGGGCGATGCCCACTTCCTGGTGATGCAGTTCATCCTGCGCGCCGACCTCGCCGCCCTCATGGCCCGGCTCGCCGCCCCCTTCAGCCTCGCCGAGGTGCTCCCCTGGGCCGACCAGATCCTCGACGCCCTCGACTATCTCCACGCCCAGGACCCGCCGATCGTCCACCGCGACGTCAAGCCCCAGAACCTCAAGCTTACCCCCCGCGGCGAGATCGTCCTGCTCGACTTCGGCCTCGCCAAGGGCGGCAGCGCCGGCCTCGACGCGAGCCAGGCCCCGGGCGACAGCCTGTTCGGCTATACGCCCCACTTCGCGCCCCTCGAGCAGATCCAGGCCGCCGGCACCGACCCCCGCAGCGACCTCTACAGCTTCGCGGCGACGATCTACGCCCTGCTCGCCGGCGGCGCGCCGCCCAGCGCCCTCGACCGCGCCGCCGCCCTGCTCCAGGGCGACCCCGACCCCCTCCGCCCCCTCGCCGAGCGCAACCCCCAGGTGCCCGGCGCCGTCGCCAACCTGCTCGCCCGCTGCATGGCGCTCGCCCCCGCCGACCGCCCGTCGAGCGCCACCGCCGTCCGCGCCGAGCTCGCCGCCCACGCCGGCCCGGCCGGCGCCTCCTCCGCCGGCATGCCCACCGTGGCCCTGGGCGCCCCGACCCTCAGCAGGGCCCGCCAGGCCCCGCCGCAGCCGATCGCGGCGGGCCCGAGCGCGCCGCCCCGCCCCGGCAGCAGCGGCTGGCTCCCCCTCGCCCTTGTCGGC
>DAOLDO010000552.1:0-4858 GCA_035327325.1 Chloroflexaceae bacterium
CCCGCCAGGGCCACGCAGCAAAGGGCCAGGGCCGCCACCGACGCCCAGGCCGGCAGGGCGGCGAGCCGCTCGGCCAGACCGATCCCCGCGCCCTGGCCGAGGGCCGGGTCGGGCGGCGGGCGGTCCTCGAAGCGCTCGGGGGGCGCGCTCTGGGGCCCGGCGACGGTGGGCGGCTCGCCCGTCTGTGGCGGCAGCGTCGCCCGCCACGCCGCGTCCAGCTCGTCCACCGTGACGCCCAGGACGGCGGGCAGGGCCTCGTCGGCGGGGGTGGCCGCGGCGAAGGCCGCCACCAGCTCGCGCAGCGCCCCCTCGCCGTAGGTCGCGACGATGAACTCGACCACGTCGCGGCTCTGGGCGTACGAGAGCAGAGCCCGCTCGGTGTCGGCGGGGAAGCTGCCGGCCAGGGCCTCGAGGGGGATCAGGGTGCCCGCGACGGCCGCCTCGGCCACCATCTCGTCCCAGCCGATGTCCCGCTGCTCCTGGTTGTGCACCGCCAGGCCCTCGTCGAACCAGATCGGCGTGCCCCCGTATGGGTTGGCGGTGGCCTGGTGCAGCACCTGGTGCGACAGCTCGTGGGGGATGAGGCGCTGGGCCTCGGCGCTGTCGCCGGGGGCGATCGCGCCGATGATGATGCCCAGCTCGGGGTGGGCCTGGCCGCCGACCCACTCCACCGAGTTGCTCTGCAGGGCCGAGCGCATGTCGGTGGTGTCGGCGTAGATGTAGATCCGCACCGGCGCGTCGAGGTCGGCCCCCACCTGGCGCTGGAGCCGGTCGAGGGTGCGGGTGGTGACGTCCATCAGCTCGCGGCCGAAGTCGGCGCCGCCCCGGTACCAGTAGACGGTCACATTGCGCTCGCTCAGCTCGCTCCAGCTGAAGCGCTCGTCGTGGTAGACCATGGTCTGCGGCTCGGTGGTCTGCTCGTCGCCGTCGGCGTCGGTGATCGCCCAGCGGTAGGTCAGCTCGGTGCCGGGGGGGAAGTAGTAGACCCTGGTGTCGAGGGTGTGGCTGACCTCGACGCGGGGGCCTGGCGTGACCGGCAGGTCCACCACGGTGAGGGCGCCGGAGCGGGTCGTGCCGTAGAGCAGCTGCACGGCGGCGATGTCGGCGCCGGCGGCCTCGGCGGCCAGCTCGAAGCTGATGCTCCGGGGGAAGTCGGGGCGGGCCTCGCTGGTGGCGACGGCGATCGCCGCGTCCTCCTGGGCCCGCGCGGGGGCGAGCAGCAGGAGGGCGAGCATGGCGGCGGCGGCGAGGCGGAGGAGGGGGTGCATGGCGCTCGTTAGGACTACTGGCCGTCAACGTTCCAGCGCAGATAGGCCTCGATAAACTCGTCAATCTGGCCGTCGAGCACCGCCTGGACGTTGCTCGTCTCGTGGTCGGTGCGGTGGTCCTTCACCAGGGTCGAGGGGTGCAGGTAGTAGGTGCGCATCTGGCTGCCGAAGGCGGCCTCGCGGTACGCGCCGCGCAGGCGGAGGCGCTCCTCGGCCTGCCGCTGCAGCTCACGCTCGAGCAGGCGGCCGCGCAGGACGCGCAGGGCCGTCTCTTTGTTCTGGATCTGCGAGCGCTCGTTCTGGCAGGTGACCACCAGGCCCGTGGGCAGGTGGGTGAGGCGCACGGCCGAGTCGGTGGTGTTCACGCCCTGGCCGCCCTTGCCGCCGCTGCGGAAGACGTCCACGCGCAGGTCGTCCGGGCTGATCGCCACCTCGGGGGCGTCGTCCACCTCGGGCATCACCTCGATGCGGGCGAACGAGGTCTGGCGGGTGTGGGCGGCGTTGAAGGGCGAGAGGCGGATCAGTCGGTGGACGCCGGCCTCGGCGCGGGCGTGACCGTAGGCGTAGGGGCCGCGCACCTCGAGGGTGGCGCTCTTGATCCCCGCCTCGTCGCCCTCGCTCTGGTCAACCAGGTTGACCTGGTAGCCGCGGGCCTCGGCCCAGCGCGTGTACATGCGCAGCAGCATCTCGGCCCAGTCCTGGGCGTCGGTGCCGCCCATGCCGGCCTGGATCGAGATAAAGGTGTCGCCGTCGTCGTAGCGGCCGCTGAGCAGCAGGCCCAGCTCGAGCTCCTCCAGGGTGCCGCGCACGACGGACAGCTCGGCGGCCAGCTCGCCGGCGAGCGAGGCGTCGCCCTCGGCCTCGGCCAGGTCGAGCAGCTCGGCCAGGCTGGTGAGCCGGCCGTCCAGGCTGGTCCAGCGATCGACCTCGGCCCTGAGCCGGGTCAGGCGCTGCATCACACTCTGGGCCTCGCGCGGGTCGCTCCACAGGTCGGGGTTGGCCGACTGCTCCTCCAGGGCCTCGATCTGCGACTGTTTGCCGGCGAGGTCAAAGATGCCCCCGAATCAGGGCGAAGCGGTCGCGCAGCTCGGCCAGCTCGGCGCTCATCTCTTGCATTGGTCCATCGCTCCTTCTGTGACGGCGGTCACGCTGACACCCCATGCTACCACAGGTGTCCCGGGCCCGCCACGGCCCCGCGCCTCTTGACATCAGTCCCGCGCTCCACTATACTTCCGACATCCAAAAAAATTTAGACGTACCGAGGGAAGTAAGATGCCGAGCGCCGAAAAAGACCCGCGGCTCTACCCGGCCGACCTGAAGATCATCACCAGCGTCGAGACCCTGCGGGTGGTGGCCGACCCGCTGCGGCTGCGGCTGCTGGCCCTGCTCAGGCGGGCGCCGGCCACGGCCAAAGAGCTGGCCGGGGGCCTCGACACGCCCCTGAAGGGCCTCTACTACCACCTGGCCATCCTCGAGGAGCACGAGCTGATCCGCGTACACGCCACCAGGGTCGTCTCCGGCATCATCGAGAAGCAGTACGCGGTGACGGCCTACCGCCTCTCGGTTGACCGGGCCCTGTTCAACCCCGAGCCGACAGAGGGCGCGGGCCTGGAGGTCTTCCTCTCGTTCGTGCTCGACCACGCCAGGGCCGAGATACTGCGCAGCGTCGCCGCGGGGCTGATCGCGCCCAGGGCGCCGACGCCCGAGGACGGAGAGGGCGGCCTGAGCCTCGGCCGCCTCTGGCTGCGCCTGACGCCCGCGCAGCGCGAGGAGCTGGAGCGCCGCGTGAAGGCGCTCCACCTGGAGTACGCGGACCAGCAGGCCGCGCCCGACAACCCCGCCGCCCAGTACTACGAGGTGCTGGTCGGCACCTACCCCGTGATCGCCCCGCCGGACGGCGGGCAGGAGCCCAAGCCATGACCACGACCGCCCCGCGGCGGCTGAGCGCCGACTTCTGGAAGTTCTGGTTCGGCCAGACCGTCTCGAACCTGGGCAGCTCGATCACCATGTTCGCCCTGCCCCTGCTGATCTACCAGCTCACCGGCTCGGCCCTGAACCTGGGCATCGCCTTCGGCCTGGGCATGCTGCCCAACCTGCTCTTCGGCCTGCTGATCGGCGCCTGGGTGGACCGGGTGGACCGCAAGCGGCTCATGATCACGATCGACGTGCTCCAGGCCGTCGTGATCGGCTCGGTGCCGCTGCTCGCCATGGCGGGGCAGCTCCAGCTCTGGTGGATCTACGTCGTCGTCTTCTGCGCCGGGCTGCTCAACACCTGCTTCCAGGCTGCCGAGTTCGCGGCCATCCCCAGCCTGGTCGAGGGCGGCGACCTGGTGACGGCCAACGGGCGCATCCAGGCCAGCTACTCGGCGGCGACGGTGGCCGGGCCGCTGCTGGCCGGCCTGCTGGTGACCTTCGTGCCGGTCTACTACCTGCTGCTCCTCGACGCGGCCAGCACGATCGTCTCGGGGCTGTGCCTGATCCTGATCAAGCGCAGCTTCAACGGCGACGCGCCGCCGCGCAGGGCGAGCATCCTGGCCGACATCGGCGAGGGGCTGCGCTACGTCTGGGGCCACCCGGTGCTGCGCAACATCTCGCTGATGATGGCCCTGGTCAACCTGGTCGGCACGACGATCTTCGCCCAGGTGGTGGTCTTCACGACCGAGCGCTACGGGGCGAGCGAGGGCCAGGTGGGCCTGTTCTTCTCGGCGGGCAGCGCCGGGGTGGTGCTGCTCGCCCTGGCGGCGGGTCGCCTGCGCAGGCGCCTCAGCTTCAGCAGGGTGGCCCTCGGCGCCCTGACCCTCCAGGGCCTGCTGATCGTGGCCCTGGCCTTCACCCCGTGGTACTGGCTCGGGCTGCCCCTCTGGGCGGCGATCATGGGCCTGGGCATCCTGTTCAACATCAACACGGGCAGCCTGCGCCAGTCGATCGTGCCCAGCCACCTGCTCGGCCGCGTGATCAGCGTGGCGATGGTGATCGCCTGGTCGGCCAACCCCCTCGGCGCCCTGCTCGGCGGCCTCGCCATCGAGCGCACCGGCGACGTGGCCCTGGTCTACGCGGCGATCGGCGCGGTCACGGCGCTCATCCCCCTGGCCTTCGCCCTCACCCCCCTCGGCCGCGCCGAGCAGTACATCCCCTCGGCCGCCCCCTCTGTCAACCCCGATCCCGAGCCCCAGGCCGCTGCGAGCGCATAAAACCCGCGAGAACCCTTGACAGGATCATGACGGGGGCTATAATGCAGCTATAGGAGCGAGCGATAAGAGGTGCGATCAGCGATCAGAAGACCACGAAGCGCACGAGGGCGCGCCCTCACCACCGGCTTCGTGGTCTTCGCGCGCCTCTGCTGAACACAGAGGAGCCCGTATGCACCTGCGGCCCACGCGGTCCTTCTTCGCGGCCTGCCTGGCCAGCCTGCTGCTCGGCGTGATCGCGGGGCTGTGGGTGATCCCGGGCGCCAGCAGCGCGCAGGAGGAGGCCCTCTACTTCGTGGCGACGGGCCAGCGGCTGGACAACGCCCACGGCTTCCTGGCCCACTGGCGCTCCTCGAACGCCCCCCTGACCCTGGGCCCGCCGGTGACGGGGGCGCTGAGCGA
>DAOLDO010000553.1:0-4856 GCA_035327325.1 Chloroflexaceae bacterium
GTGCGCTTTCAGCGCAGGGTCTCGGGTGTAGGGCATAGGGTATGGCGTCCTGAAGGCTTAGACGTTTCGACCATGCCCGAAAAGGCCGTTTGGGGTTGCACTAGCCTCACAGCAGCGCCGACATCAGCCGGGCGATGTTCTCGAAAAGCTGGCCGAGGCGGGGCCGGGCCCGCCACTCCTCGAGGGAAAGGGCCCGCGAGCGGGCGATGTACTCGGCCTCGGCGCGGCGCAGGTCGCGCACGGCGCCCGGGTCGTAGCAGACCAGGGTCACCTCGAGGTTGAGCGTGAACGAGCGCATGTCGAGGTTGCTGGAGCCGATCACCGCGATGTCGTCGTCAACGCTGATCGTCTTGGAGTGGAGCAGGGTCGGGGCCTTGTAGAGCCGGATCTCGACCCCGGCCCGCAGCAGCTGCTCGTAGTAGGAGCGCTGGGCGTGGGCGACGAAGAACTGGTCCTGGGCCTCGGAGTTGAGCAGGGTGACGTGGACGCCGCGGTGGGCGGCGCTGACCACGGCGAGCATGAGCGCGTCGTCGGGCACGAAGTAGGGGTTGCAGATCACCAGGCGGCGGCGGCTGGCGTGGATGAGGGCCACGAACAGCTTCAGGTTGTTCTCGTTGGCGAAGGCCGAGCCGCTGGGCAGCACCTGGCAGAGGGCCTCGCCGTCCCTGGTCAGCTCCATGGGGTAGTCGAGGTCGCCCAGGGCCGACAGGCGCTCGTCGGTCTCCGAGAGCCAGTCGGTGCGGAAGACCGCGTCGAGGGCGTCGGCGGCGGGGCCGCGCACGCGGGCGACCAGCTCGTCGTAGCGGATCCCGTCGCGCCGGTGGTAGCCCCGCTCGACCAGGTTGAGCGAGCCGGTGTAGGCGATCTCGCCGTCCACCACCACGATCTTGCGGTGGTTGCGCAGGTCGGGGCGGTTGAAGTCGATCGCCCCGCGGATTGGCAGCATGGGGCGGGCGATGATACCGCCGGCCTTGAGCCGTCTGAGGGTGGCCCCGTAGGGCGGGTAGCGCCGGCTGCCCACGGGGTCGTAGAGCACGCGCACGGGGAGGCCGCGGTCGGCCGCCCGCTCCATGGCCTGGAAGACGCCCTCGGTGGCGCCGTCGGCGATCAGGATGTAGAACTCGACGTGAACGAAGCGCCTGGCCGCGTCTATGTCGGCGGCGATGCGGGCGAGCATCTCGTCGTAGTCGGTGATCAGCTCGACGGCGTTGCCGGCCACGGCGGGCAGGGCGCCCAGGGCCGTGCTCAGCTCGACGAAGGGCCTGATGCGCTCGGCGATGGGCGGGGCGACCAGTGGCGCCGTCTCGGGGTCGGCCCGGGCCTCGGCGATGAACGCGCCGATGTAGTCGTTGATCTGGCGCTGGAGCTCGCGCCGGCGCGGCGACAGCTTGGGCGAGCCTACGAGCAGGAAGACCAGCAGGCCGACCCAGGGCACGGCGAAGATCAGCAGCAGCCAGGCCGTCGCCGACGAGGGCTTGCGGTTGGGCGGGACGATGAACAGCATGATGAAGGGGATCAGCCAGCCGGCAACCGTCACGAGCAGGGCCGCCCAGGTGAGAAAGGTCTGCATCGGAATCTGCTCTTACAGGAGTAGCTGCGGCTAGACTTGGGCTCAAGGGCCGCCGCACCATGCAGCCACGGTAGAGGCAACCTGCCTCCGAGTATATGACGCCGGGCCCGGCCCCATTGTAACCGCGGGTGCGGGCGCGCTTTTAGCCAATTTTCTATTGACAGCGGCGACCCTTTTGGCCATGATACGTTTCGTCCCCAGGCCCGCGATCGCTTTCCTCCGCCGCCCCTCATGGCCTTCGCGGCGGCCTGCCCTCGGTGGCCGTGGCCCCCACGTGCCGGGTAAGACAAGGCTTCAGATAGGCTCGCTGCCCTTGACGGTCGCTTGGGGCCTCACCCCCGCTCCGCTGGGCTTCCCCCCTCCTAAGGGAGAGGGGGCCGGGGTTTGAGGTCTGTGGCGGCACCAGTCTGGAAGGCGCAGACGAACCACGTCTAAGGTGATGCGAGCGATGACCACAACGCCGTACAACGACCGCTGGGAGCAGTCGGCCCGCGCCGTCGAGGCGGCGCGGGCCGCGTTCGCGGCCTGGGTGCGGGGGCGCAACGACGAGGACAAGCGCCGCTTCCACGCCTCGCAGCTCGCGGATATCGGCGCGGTGCTGGAGAGCGCCGCGGGGGCGCTGCGCGACAGCCTCGGCAGGTCGCTGGCGTCCGAGGACGGGGCGGGCCTCTACCGCCTTTGTCGCGAGCACGACGCCGCCCTCGGGATGGCCTATCTGCTCTGGGAGCGCGTGCGCGGCCCCTTCGACCAGCGCGACAGCCAGGCCGCCCCGGCGCGGACGAACCTGCTCCGCGCCGCCGACGAGGTGGCCTGGAGCTGCTACAAGCCCGTCCTCAACCGGGCCGATGCCCTCAGCGGCCGGGTCAAGCAGTGGCCCCCGCCGCTCGCCTGCCTCGACCCCACCTACCTCCCGCTGGTCTCGCAGCGCCGGCGCGGCGACCTGGCGGCGGCGATCGACGCGGCGCGCACGCCCACCGCCCTCTTGACCCTGCTCGCCGAGCTCCCGGTCACCCTGATCCGCCTGCCGCCCTGGACGGTCGAGGCCCCCTGGAGCCTGGTCTTCGTGGCCCACGAGGTCGGCCACCAGATCTACCAGCAGCTTGGCGCCGGCGTGAGCAAGACGCTGAGCGACGGACTCCTTGCCGTCGGCGCGGGGGCCGGGGGCGCGGCGGGCCAGGGCTGGGGCGAGTGGCGCGAGGAGTGCTTCGCCGACCTGTTCTCGCTGCTGACGATGGGCCAGTGGGCCCTCTGGGCCCTGGTTGACGTCGAGCGGGGGACGCCGGCGCAGATGACCACGAGTGAGTCGGATGCCTACCCCCCGGCCGTGGTGCGCCTGGCCCTGATGGCCGAGAGTCTGCGCCGGCTGGGGGTTGACCCGACGCCCGCCCTGCGCGGCCTCGACCTCGCCGCGATCGCCGCGGAAGACCCGGTCGCCCGCGCGCGGCTCGAGCTCGTTCCCGGCGCGGTAGATGTCCTCATGGGCAACCTTGGCGGTCGCCTGGGCACCCTCGCCGAGCTGTGCGAGGCCGGCGACCCGGGCGGCCCGGCGAGCGCGGAGGAGGGGCCGCGCAGCGCCGGGCTGGCCGCCGCCCTGGCCCAGGGCCGCGTGCCGCGGCTACAGCAGAAGGGGCACCAGACGACGCGCCAGCTGGCGCGGGCCGCGGCGCGGGCCTGGTCTGAGCTGGCGCCCGACCTCGCGGCCCTGGACGGGCCGGCGCGCTCGGCGCGGCGCAAGGCCCTCGGCGACGCGATCGTGACCTCGCTCAACGACCACGCCCCCGATGGGACGCGGGGCGCGAGCGACCCGCGCGCGATGGCGAGCCTCGGGCGCCGCATGGTCGAGAGTCTGCTCGCCGCGCCCCCGCCTCCCGCCCCGGCCCAGCTCCAACAGTAGCCGCCCCGCTGCCAGAGAACGCTATGCTGTTTCGGATCACCGCCACCAGGGCCGACAATGGCTGGTCGGTCGAGCTCACCAATGAGGCGAACGAGCCGCTGAGGGCGCAGCCCGGCGCCGCCCCCCCGCCGCCGCGGCTGCTCGGGCGCCGGCCCTCCGGCGGCGCCTACGCCTTCCCGCTGCCCCCGGCGGACGACCCCCCCGCGCCCGGCTCGCCCGAGGCGCGGCTGCTGGCCGAGGACGGGGGGCTGAGCGCCTGCTTCGCGCTGATCGCCAGGCAGACCCCCGGGGCGGGGGACGTGGAGCGCTTCGGCCGCTACCTGTTCCACACGCTGATCGGCCCCGGCTCGTGGGCGGCCATCAAGAGCGCCGCCGGCGGTCAGCCGATCGAGCTGGCCCTGTGCTGGGACGCCGGCGAGCGCTGTCTCGCGCGGCTGCCGTGGGAGATGATGGCCCGCCCGAAGCCCGAACATCCCGCCGGGTCGGTCTTCCTGGCCGCCGACGAGCCCCTGGTGGCGATCACGCGGCGTGTGCCGGGGCGGGCCGTGCTGCCCGCGCAACTCCAGACACCGCCACGCGTGCTCTTCGTCGTAGGCACCGACCTGGGCGAGCAGGTGATCAGGTCTGGCGCCGAGTACCTCGGGCTGCTGCGGGCCCTCGAGAGCAACGACCTGGGCCTGCGTCACCAGCTGCTCGCCCAGGCCTCGCCCGAGCGCCTGAAGGCCGCGATCGCCTTTTTCCGGCCGAGCATCCTGCACTTCATCTGTCACGGCGGCGTCTACAGCGACAGCGGCCGGCCCTTCCTCGATCTGCGCAGCGATGACCCCGCCGGCGGGGTCAAGGAGGTCACAACCGACGACCTGTTCACGCTCCTCGCCGACGGCCCCGAGGTCGAGGCCGTCGTGCTGAACGCCTGCTACACGGCCTCGGCGGGCGACTACAGCGCTGTCGGGCAGGTGGCGCTGCCCATGGCCGAGGCCCTGGTCGCCGGGGACGGCGCCCGCAGCGTCCCGATCGTCGTGGGGATGGCGGGCGAGATCGGCGACCGGGCCTGCCGGCTGTTCACGCGGCGCTTTTACGAGACGCTGCTGAGCGGCGGGTCGATCGCCCAGGCCACCGCCCAGGGGCGGCGCCTCGGGCTCACCAACCCCCACGGCGACGAGTGGCTGACCTCGCTCGACTGGGCCCTGCCGACTCTCTTCCTGCCCGCGTCGGCCGGCGAGGCCACCCTCGCGGTGTCGGACGACCCCGACGAGCGCGTCCGCCAGCGGAACGCGGGCCGCTTTCGCCACGGCGAGTACCCGGTCTTCTGCGGGCGCGAGGATCACTTCGACGCCTACGCCGCCCTCATGGGCGACGACCGGCTCCAGCGCCTGAGCAGGAGCCCCTCCG
>DAOLDO010000554.1:0-4849 GCA_035327325.1 Chloroflexaceae bacterium
GGGCCGTCGCCCTCCTTGGGGGGGCGGTCGAGCAGCAGGCCGCCGTTGAGCGCCTTGATCGTCGGGTTGGCGGCCTTCATCGCGGGGACGACCACCTTGAGCATCTCGCCGTAGGCCCGCCCGCCATAGTACGGGTCGCCGGCCATGCCCCAGCAGCCGTAGACGTCGTTGGTCGGGGATATGGGTGCGTCGGGCTCGTTGCCCAGCTCCCAGTACTCGAGGTTGTAGGGCGGCGCGCTGTAGCGCTTGACCGCGGCGGCCATGAAGGCGGCAAAGTCCTGGTAGGCGTCGGGCCTGATTGGCCCGCAGTCGCCGGCGGGGGACGCCACGGCCCAGTCGGGGCTCCCGCGGACGATCAGGATGAGCTTGATGCCGAGCTGGCTGGCCCTGACCAGCTCCTGCTCGAGCTCGCGCACGGCCGGGTGGTCCCATCTGTAGCCGCCGCCGCGCGTCGGCTCGACGTGCTTCCAGAGCAGGCCGTTGCGCCGCACCCAGCGCGTGCCAGAGGCGGTTACCAGGTCAATGCCGCGGGTCGCGTTGAGGCGGTGCATCTCGATGCCGAAGACGGGCTGCGCGCCGGAGCCGCGCACGGTCGGCAGGTAGACCCTGTGGGCGTTCTGGGCGGGCGCGGGCGTCGCCGGGCCGAGCACGAAGAGCAGGGCGGGCAGGGCGATCAAGGCGATGAGGTGCTTGCGCATCGGCTGGGTTGTCTCTCTGGCGCCACGCTGGCGCTACGGTCACGACGGGCCGCGCCGTCGCGAGCACCCTGCGGGCCTCGCGACGGCGCGGCATCTCTACGGCGTCGCCTCGACGATCACGGGCTGGAAGCCGACGGCGATGGTGGGGCCCGGGTCGCTTCGCTCGCCGAGGTGCGAGTAGAGGGCTCGCGCGCCGGGCGGGGCCGGCACCTCGCGGGTCGAGCCGTCGTTGGTCCAGAGGACCTCGTAGACGGCGTCGCCCGTCCGGAAGGCGTGGCGCTCCAGGGCTCCGTCGGCGCTCGAACCGGCCGGTTTGGCGTCGCCGAACAGCGGCGCCATGAAGCTCAGGGTCTGGTAGGCTGGGCGGGGCTGCTGGGCACTGTCGAGCAGCCCGCCCTCCTGCCAGCCCGGGCCGTTGAGCGTATACCAGAGGGCGCCGGCCAGGCCCGCCGTCTGGGCGCGGGCGTACATCCGAACCGCGTGGTTGGCCTGGGCCTCGTAGAAGCCCTGAGGGCCGCAGCTCGGGTCGCTGCGGTAGCAGAGGAGGCCGCCCTCGTTCATGATCACGGGTTTGCTCACCCCGTAGCGGGCCATGACCTCCTTGAGGAAGTGGAGCTTGCCCAGCAGGGCGCCGCCGCGATGGGCCCACCGGACGTTGCTCAGGTCCCAGTCTATGGTGCCTGGCACCCAGTAGACGTAGCTGTGGTACCCGACCATATCGAACGAGGCGCCGCCGCCGGCCTTCAGCAGGTTCTCGAAGAAGCTGCCGCTCAGGCAGGGCCGGTCCTGGCCCGCGAGCGTGGGGTCGCACTCGAGCAGCAGGCCGCCGAGGATCACGGTCGCGCCAGGGTCGGCGGTCTTGATCGCGGGGTAGGCCGCCGCGAGCATGGCGGCGTACTGGCCCGCGCCGAAGTCGGGCTGGCGCGAGTCGCCCCAGCAGCCGTAGGGCGAGTCGCCGCCGACGAGGTGGCGGTCGGCGTCGGGCTCGTTGCCGAGCTCCCAGTACCTGACATTGTAGGGCGGCTGGCTCAGGCGAGCGACCAGTTCCCCCAGGAAGGCGGCATAGTCGGGCAGGGCCTCGGCCCTGATTGGGCCGCAGCTGCTGCCCCTGACCGCCTGGGCCCAGGCGGGGGCGCCGCGCACGACCACCATCGGGGTGCCGCCGGTGGCGCTGATCGCCGCGAGCTCGGCCTCGATCCTGGCCATGGCCTCCCAGATGCGGTCGCCGCGCCTGGGCTCGACCTCGGCCCAGAGGACGCCGTTGTAGCGCACCGGAGGCCGCCCGAGGTCGGGCAGGGCGCCGATGCTCGCGCCGACGGAGCCGCGGTTGATCTCGACGCCGTAGATTGATGGGCCGGGGGGGCCTTCGGCGACCCCCTCGGCGGGGCCCGCCTCGCGCCCGAGCAGGCCGAGGAGCACCCTGTGGGGCTCGGGGTTGTCGGGGTGCCACTCGAAGCGGGCCCGCTCGAACCACTGGGTCACGATCAGCTCGCCGTCGGGGCCGGGCTCGGGGTTGGCCGTGGTGAGGGGCAGGCCGAAGAGGGCCAGGGACTGCTCGCGGGGGCTCAGGCCGGCGACGCGCAGGCCGTTGCCCTCCCAGAAGCGCTTGAAGCCGGCGCCGTCGGCCTGGTCGCAGACGTTGTGGCGGGTCTCGGGGAACCAGAGGCAGCCGGGCTCGGGCCCTGGCTCGCCGCCGTCGGCCCAGTGGTCGCGGCCGAGCTGGGACAGGCGCTCGGCGCCGAGGCGCCCGAGCTGGACCCTGTAGGGCGCGGGGTTGGCGGGGTGCAGCTCGAGGCGGTTGCGCTCGAACGGCTGGCTCGTGATCGGGGCGGCGGCGCCCTCGGGCGTGGCGGCGGCGCTGGGGCCGATCGGGTAGCCGAAGATCGGCAGGCCGCCGTTGGCCCGCCAGAAGGCGGCCAGGGCGGGGTCTACACAGTCGGCGACGTCTGGCACGTCCGGGAAGCAGAGCTGCGGCTGGGCCGTCGGCTGGGCGGCCGCGGGCGCCGGGGCGCAGGAGGTTATCAGCGCAGCAAGCGCCGCGAGCAGCAGCGCGTGGAGGAATCGCATGAGGGGCTCCTCTCAAGGGTCGCTCGTCGCCGGGAGTATACCCGATCTTCCGAACCGGCGACGGGGCAGGGCGGGCACCAGCAGGATCAGGGCCGCCGGCGCAGCCGCCCGAGCCGGCCCCACAGCTCGGTGGCGCGCCGGTCGAGGCCAAGGGGCCAGGCCCGCTCGAGCAGGGCGACGGGCAGCTTGAGCAGCCGCGGGCGGGGCCCCGCCAGGGTGAGGGCGTAGGCCGCGTAGCGGGCGGCGTCGGCCAGCCGGCCGTCGCGGGCCTCGAGGTTGGCCATGGCCGCGTAGATGTCGGCCAGCACGCCCGCCCGCCCGGCCAGTTCGTCGGCCCCGAGCCCGGGCTGGTCGTAGTATGAACGCGCGGCGGCCAGCCACTCGGCGTAGAAGCCGGCGAACTCGGCCACGGTCTTCGACGACTGGTGGAGGCGGTAGGTGGCGACCAGGGCGGGGTTGCGCGCCCAGGGCGCCAGGCGCACGGCCCTGGCCCACAGGTCCACGTCCATCGCGTAGCGGCGCCGCAGGTCGAGGGGGCCGGCCCGGGCCACCACCTCGCGTCGCAGGAAGACCGCGGGCTGGGGCGAGATCTTCAGGCTGATCACCAGGGTCGGGCTGAAGGGGCGGCTGTAGAGTCTGGCCAGGCGACGGCCCGTCGCGTCGGTGTAGACCACATCGCCGTAGACGCCGCCCGCCCCCGGGCTGGCCATGAGCGCCTCCACCTGGCCCCGGATCGCGCCCGGCAGGTAGGTGTCGTCGGCGTTGAGCCAGGCCAGCACCTGGCCCCTGCAGCGCGCCCACCCCTTGTTGATCGCGTCGGACTGGCCCCGGTCGGGCTCGCTCAGCCAGGACAGGCGCGGGTCGCCCTCGAACGAGCGCAGGACGGCGAGGGTCTCGTCGGCGCTGCCCGCGTCAATCACCCAGTACTCGAGGTTCGGGTAGTCCTGCCCGAGCACGCTGGCGATGGTCGCGCCGATGTAGGGGCCCTGGTTGAGGGAAGGGGTGACGACGCTGACCAGGGGCAGGGCGGGGTCGCGGATCACGGGCGGGGGGAGGGCGGCGGCCGGCCCGTAGGCGGCCCAGCGGGGCGCGTCGGCGGCCAGCGGTCTCAGGGCCATTGGCGGCTCCGGCACAGGGGCGATCTCGCCCCTCGCGGGGCGGCATTATAGCACGGCTCCGCCCCGCGACCGATGACAGCCCGGCCGCGGCGCTGCTACGCTCAATGGCAGAGCAAGTCAGACGCGACGAAGGAGGCCAACCGTGCGAACGCCCGCGCAGAACCCGACCCGGCTCGCCCGCACCCCCGAGGCGGGCCGGCTCTGAGCGCGCACGCCGTGTAGCACACCAGGCCCCTGCCCCGCAGACGGGCAGCTCCAGGGTTGAGCCTGCGGCCCGAGCGTCCCCCGACGCCCCGGCCGCCGGCAGCACAGGTGCGCCGCCGGCGCGCTCAGCCGCCCGCGTCCCGGCCATCGCCGCGACCCGGGCGGGCTCGCCGTGGCGTACCATGACATGGCCCGGCGGCCGCCGACGGTCGCCGTCAACCCGCGGAGCGCACAGCCGTATGCCCCTGAACCTCGACCGCTACTGGCGGCTCCTCGCCGCCTACCTCGCGCCGCACCGCGGCGCCCTGACCCTGCTCGCGGCCCTCGTCCTCGCCGGGATCGGGCTGCAGATCCTCAGCCCGCAGATCATCGGCGGCTTCCTCGACGCCACCCAGCAGGGGGCGCCGCAGGGCGCCCTGGCCTTCGCCGCCCTCGCCTACCTCGCCGTCGCCCTGGCCCAGCGCGTCGCCGCCTTCGCCGCCCTGTACGTCGGCGAGAACCTGGGCTGGCGGGCGACCAACGCGCTGCGGGCCGACCTGGCCCGCCACGTGATCGGCCTGGACCTGGGCTTCCACAAAGCCCACACGCCGGGCGAGCTCATCCAGCGCCTGGACGGCGACGTCACCGCCCTGGCCACCTTCTTCTCGCAGCTGAGCGTGCGCGTCGCCGGCAACGGCCTGCTCGTCCTCGGCATCCTGGCCGTGCTCTGGCGCGAGGACTGGCGGGTCCCGAACGGCCTTTTACTCCATTTCGCCGGGGCCC
>DAOLDO010000555.1:0-4844 GCA_035327325.1 Chloroflexaceae bacterium
CTTCATCAAAGAGGTGCGCGAGAAGGTGACCCCGGGCACCTCGGCCCTCTTCCTCATGAGCAGCGGCGCGGTGCTCGACCGGGTGAGCGAGTCGTTCAAGGGGCAGAGCTTCGAACTGATCGCCTCCAACCTCTCCGCCGACCAGGAGGAGCGGCTCAAGGCGTACTTCGGCGAGGGCTAGGCAGCGACCCCGGCCCGGCGCGACCGGCCCGCCGCGCCGGGCTACGGACAAGGAACGCCCGCGATGAACCGACAAGACATCAAGGCCCTGGCCGCCGTCGGCGGCTACCCCTGCCTCACCATCACCCTCCCCACCCACCGCACCTCGCCCGACAACCGCCAGGACCCGATCCGCCTGAAGAACCTCGTCGCCGAGGCCGCCGCCCGCCTGAGCGGCGAGCTCGGCAGGCGCGAGGCCGAGAGCGTCCTGCGCCGCCTCGAGGGCCTGGCCGACCAGATCGAGCACCAGCACAACCTCGACGGCCTGGCCCTCTTCGTCGCCGACGACGTTGCCCGCGCCTTCAGGCTGCCCTTCAGCCTGCCCGAGCGCGTGGTCGTCGGCGAGAGCTTCTTTCTCCGCGACCTCGTCTACGCCTACAACCGCTCGCCCCACTACTGGGTCCTCGCCCTCTCCGAGCAGCCCACCAGGCTCTTCGAGGCCGTCCGCGACGACCTCGAGGAGCTGACCGCCGGCTCGGCCTTCCCCATGGCCCACGGCGGGCCCGGCGGCGCGCGCGGGCTCCCTAACGACCCCGCGATCAATGCCTCGCAGCTGCGCGACGAGCACCATCGGAGCTTCTTCCGCGAGGTTGACCAGGCCCTCGGCGCCTACATGGCCGATGACCCGCAGCCCCTGGCGCTGGTCGGCGTTGACCGCTACCTGGCCTTCTTCGGCGAGGTCACCAGCCACGGCGACGCGATCGTGGCCACCATCAGGGGCAACCACGACCAGACCTCCGCCCACGAGCTCGGCAAGCTGGTCTGGCCGCCGGTGCGCGAGGCTTTGGCCGAACAGCGCCGCGCGATCTTCGACCGGCTCAACGCCGCCGTCGGCGGCCAGCGCAGCGCCTCCACCCTCGGCGAGGTCTGGCGCTTCGCCCAGGAGGGCCGCGGGCAGACCCTGGTGGTCGAGGAGGGCTACCACGAGGCCGCCGCCCTCGATGAGACGGGCATGCGCCTCCTGCCCGCGGGCGACGGCGCCGGGCCGCGCGCCCTCGACGACGCCGTGGACGAGGTGATCGCCGCGGTGCTCGACAAGGGCGGCCGCGTCGTCTTCGTAGATGACGGCACCCTCGCCGCCCACAGCCGCATCGCCCTGATCCTGCGCTACTAGTACGCTGTGCCAGGCGTTCGCCTGGAGTCGCGACCAAGGACCAAAGACGAAGGACCAACCGCTCAGCCCCTGCCCGGCCCTGGTCCTTGGTCCTTGGTCCAACCTGGCAGCGGACGTTCGAGAAGCTGTGCTAGCGCTCGCGGCTCAGGGCTCAGCTCCGCTCACGGCGCACTCTATGGCCGCACGCTCGACACAGCGGCGCAAGCCGCGCCAAACCCTTCGCGCCAACCTCTTCGGGCAGCTGCTCGACCCGATCGACCGGCTCTCGCAGACGATCTACAGCGTCCTGATCGCCCTGACCTTCACCCTGGCCTTTCGCATCTTCAAGCCCCTGGGCGCCGACGCCCCGCCGCTCTCGGCCCAGTACGTCACCGACCTATTCTACGCCATCCTCGGCGCCACCCTGGCCTGGGGCCTGATTGACGGGCTGATGTACGCCCTGCTCGAACTGTTCCAGCGCAGCGAGCGCCACCGCCTGCTGCGCCAGATCAAGGCCGCCGAGAGCGAGCACGAGGGCGTCGCCGTGATCGCCGAGGAGCTGGACTACGTGCTCGAGCCGATCACAGGCGAGGGCGAGCGCCTGGCCCTCTACACCAGCGTCTTCACCCAGCTGCGGGGCGGCAGGCCGCGCCCCGTCGGCCTCACCCGCCAGGACTTCGCGGGCGCCATCGGCAGCGTGCTGGTCTCCGTCCTCGCAGTGCTCCCCTCCCTCGCGCCCCTGCTGCTGCTGCGCCACGACGCCGACCTGGCCGTGCGGGCCTCGAACATCGTCTCGTTCGTGGTGCTCTTCGCCGCCGGCTACAGCTGGGGCCGCCACACCGGCGCCGCCCCGCTGAAGACGGGGCTGCTGGTGCTCGGCCTCGGCGTGCTCATGGTCGCGATCGCCATCCCCCTCGGGGGCTGAGCCGCCGGGGCGTCAGGAGGAGTCGCAGATGCAGGTCCCAGGCCCGCCCGGCGACCCGGGCGCCCTCGCCGCCGTCTCCACGGGCCGGCTGCCGCCACCCGCCCGCGTGCAGGCCCTGGTGGACGAGGCCCACGCCCGCTTCGCGTCCAACGACGAGGGGCAGCTCTCGCAGGTCTACCCGGCCCTGGCCAGGGTGCCCCGCGGCCTGTTCGGCCTCTGCCTGGTCGGGGCCGACGGCGCCCTCTACAGCGCGGGCGACGTCGGGCACCCCTTCACGATCATGAGCGTCTCCAAGCCCTTTGTGTTCGCCCTCGTCTGCGAGGCCCTGGGCGCCGGGGCGGCCCGCGCCGGCCTCGGCGTGAACAGCACGGGCCTGCCCTTCAACTCGGTGATGGCCGTCGAGCTCGGCGCGGGTGGCCGCACCAACCCCATGGTCAACCCCGGCGCGATCGCCACCACCAGCCTCGCCCCCGGCGCCGACGACGAGGCCAGGTGGCGCTTCATCCACCAGGGCCTGTCGCGCTTCGCCGGGCGCGAGCTCGCCGTGAACGCCGAGGTCTTCGCCTCGGCCTCGGCCACCAACCAGCGCAACCAGGGCATCGCCCGCCTGCTCGCGAGCTACGGTCGCCTCGGCTGCGACCCGGCCTCGGCCGTCGAGCTCTACACGCGCCAGTGCTCGCTGGACGTGACCGCCCGCGACCTGGCCGTCATGGCCGCGACTCTGGCCGACGGCGGGGTCAACCCCGTCACCGGGGTCCGCGTGGTCGCCCCCGCCACCTGCCGCCACACCCTCGCCGTGATGGCCACGGCCGGCCTGTACGAGACCTCGGGCGACTGGCTCTACGACATCGGGCTCCCCGGCAAAAGCGGCATCGGCGGCGGGATCGTCACCGTCGCCCCAGGCAAGGGCGGCATGGGCAGCTTCGCCCCGCCCCTCGACGCCGCCGGCAACAGCGTGAAGGGCCAGCTGGCGGCCCGCTTCCTCTCCGAGCAGCTTGGGCTGAACCTCTTCGCCTCGCGGCCGATCGTCCCGGCGGCGCAATGACCCCGGCGACGGGGAAGGAGAAGACCATGCAGCGATCGCCCGCCGGCCACGCCCGCCGTCGCCCCCGGCTCCTGGCCAGCCTCGCCCTCATCGCCCTGGCCCTCGCCAGCGCCGCCCTGGTCTCCGGCGAGGGCAGCGGTACGATCTTCCGCGGGGCCGACCCGGGCCTCTTCCGCAGTCACCTGGAGTGGCGCACCGGCACCTACGGCGGCGGCGACTCGCCCGACTTCACCCTGCTCCGGCGCACCCTGCTCAGGGTCTTCGCGCGGCCCGGCGAGAGCATCCTGCTCGGCTCGAGCGCCGTCGGCGTGAGCCTGCCCAACAACCCAGAAGGCGGCGACATCAGGGTCTTCACGCCGGGCGCCGTCACCGGGCCGATCGGCCAGGAGGTCATCCCGGCCCTGGCGGGCGCCGCGAGCCCGCCCCAGCAGGGCGCTTTCGCCAACGGCTTCAGCTGCAGCGCGCAACGGGCCGCCGCCGGCGACGACCGCGGCCGGATCACCAGCCGCGACCAGGAGCTGGCGGGCCCCCTCCCCAACCCCGACGGCTACGCCCCGTGCGTCTACACCGTGCCTCCGACCGCCGCCCCCGGCATCTACAGCGTGGTCTTCACCGGGCCCTCCGGCGACAGCTCCAACGTCGAGCCCCAGGTCAGCGGCCAGCGCGTCCCCATCGCCGCCGACTTCGGGCCAAGCCAGCGCACCGCCGTGACCGCCTGGGACGTGACTGTGCGCGCCGCGGGCGTCGCCCAGCCGGGGCGCCTCTTTACCTACTACTACGCCGGCAATACCGGCGGCGGCGGGCGGCCCCTCGCCGGCGAGAGCTTCGTCGTAACCCAGAGCGGCTTCCGCTACAGGGTCCTCTTCGGCGGCGACCCCTTCGGCTTCGTCTTCTACGCCAACCAGCTCGGCTTCCAGAACAGCGACGGCACGCCGCTCTACCGCAACCTCATGGCCGATCCCGGCGCCAGCTTCGACGACCAGAACCAGCTGCGCGAGCTCCAGGGCGGCACGGCCCTGCTGCCGCCCACCTACCCGATCTTCGCCGGCCGGCCCGACCCTCTCGTGCTCGACGCCCTGGGCATCCCCCGTACCCCCGTGGCGCCGCGCATCCAGGGCTTCACATTCGCGGGTCCGGGCGGCGGCCCCAGCACCGGGGTCGCCGAGGGCGGCACCTTCAGCTTCTCCACCACCCAGGGCGGCGTCTTCTACGTCGTGGTCAGCCGCGACGGCCGGAGCTTCGACCCGACCGCCCCCCAGAACCGCGCGCTGCGCGGCGTCGCCGCCGGCCCCGGCCCCATCACGGTGCCCTGGGACGGGCGCGACAACGCGGGCGCCCCCTTCCCCGGCGGCAGCTTCAGCGCCGCCGCCGCGATCCAGGGCGGCGAGGTCCACTTCCCTGCCCTCGACGTCGAGAACAACGTCGCCGGCGGCCCCGAGCTCGAGCTCGAGAACCCGCCTGACCGCGACGGCGACGGCGTGGGCGACTGCCCGCCCTGGAACGGCGGCTGCTTCGGCGCCTTCTACGACGACCGGGGCTACCGCGCCGCCAACGGCACCCTG
>DAOLDO010000556.1:0-4837 GCA_035327325.1 Chloroflexaceae bacterium
CCGTTCCCCGTGTGGCATCGGACCCCCCCCGGGGGCGCGGCGCCCCTGCAAAGCCCCGGCTCACGCCTCGGCGCGGCCCCGCCGGCACGGGCGTCCGGCACGGCAGAAGGACGGGGAGCCAGGCAATAGGTACACCTCGAATGTAGCACATCGCGGACCATGATCAGGTGCCGCCCCTGACCGAACGGCCGCCCAAACCGCCGGGGGGGCCGCTGGCGGCCCCCGCCGCCAGGTGAGAAACGATCACCCCGGGTAGCCCCGCACGCCCTTGTCAGGGGCGCGCGGGCGCCCTATGCTGGGCTCTAGGCGGCGCCCTGTCGCTGATGCGCTGTTACCCTGATCGGGCACAGCCGCGCTGGCCGCTTCTCCCCCGCATCCCGCACCGACCACCCGGCTCCCCCCAGCGCGCGGCGCGCACGCGACCCACGCGGCTCGCCGCACGGTGAGCCGTCCGCGGCGCCCGGCGGCCCTGCACAGACACAGGGAGGGGATCATGGACAGGCTTCTTGTTCCGCTCGACGGCTCCGAGCGCTCGGAGCAGGCGCTGCCCCACGCCGCCCTGTTCGCCCGGCTGCTGGAGGCCAGCGTCTGTCTGCTCCACGTCGTGACCGCGGACGAGCAGCAGAGCTTTGCCGCCCGCCAGGAGCAGCTCAGGGCGCTCTACCTGCCCCACTGGCAGCCCCTGCCCGTCCCTGAGGCGGTGCGGCGCCACGACGAGGCGTACCTCGTCCGCAAGGTTCAGCTGCTGCGCGAGGCCGGGGTGACCGCCGCGGGCGAGCTGGCCTGCGGCGATCCGGCGGAGGCGATCGTCGCGGCGACGGGGCAGCCGGACGTGGCCATGGTCGTGATGGCGACCCACGGCCGGGGCGGCATGAGCCGCTGGCTGCTCGGCAGCGTCGCCCACAAGGTGCTTCGCCTCAGCTCGTGCCCGCTGCTGGCCGTGCGGGTCGCTCCGTCGCGCCCGCCGGCGCTGCGCCGCATCCTGGTGCCGCTCGACGGCTCCGCCCTCGCCCGCGAGGCCCTGCCTATGGCGACCGCCCTCGCCCGCATGGCCGGCGCGTCGCTGCTGCTGCTGACGGCCCTCACGCCGCTGTTCGGGCTCGATCCGTCGGTCTCGCTGGCGCCCGGCGAGGCCCAGCTGCGCGCCGTGCGCGACCGGGCCCTCGGCGAGCTCCAGCGCGTCGCGGCCGAGCACCCCGACATCCCGATCGTCTGCCTGGTCGGCGAGGGCTTCGCCGGGGCGACGATCTGCCGTGAGGCCGAGCGCCATGGGGCCGACTTGATCGTCATGGCCGCCCACGGCCACGGCGGGCCGCCCCGCTTCGGTCTTGGCAGCGTGACCGACAAGGTGCTGCACACCGCCACCGTGCCCGTCCTCGTGGCCCGCGAGCGCGCCGTCGAGCCCGTGGGGGCCGCGGGCCTCGCCCCCGAGGTGGCCCTGCCCGGCAGCTGAGCGCTGAGCGGTTCGGCGGCGGGCGGGGGCGCCGGCCGCTAGGCCCAATCCCTTTCGGATACGGCCCTGTGTGCCGGCGAGCCTTCACCCCTCGACCCCCGCTCCCTGAGCGGGAGCGGGGGCGCCCAGCTTATCCTGCTGCGGAATCTCTCCGCTCCCCTTGAGGGGGCGGGGATGGGGGTGAGGGGCGCTGGCCGGCGCTGGAGCGGCGTATCTGAAAGGTATTGCCGCTAGGCCGCCTCGAACATGCGCTCGGCGATGATCGCCGAGGAGAGTACCCCGGGCAGCCCGGCGCCCGGGTGCGTGCCCGCGCCGACGAAGTAGAGGTTGTCGAACTCCTCGGAGCGGTTGTGGGGGCGGAACCAGGCCGACTGGGTCAGGGTGGGCTCGAGGGCGAAGGCCGCGCCCAGGTAGCTGTTCTGCCTGGTGGCGAAGTGGCGCGGGTCAACCATCGCCTCGACCACGATCGCGTCGCTCAGGCCGGGCATGTAGCGCTCCTCGAGGAAGCGCACGATCGCGTCGCGGTAGGGCCGGGCCTGGCTGGCCCAGTCAATGCGCGCGGCGAGGTTCGGCACCGGGGCCAGCACGTAGAACGACTCGCCCCCGGGCGGCGCGAACGAGGGGTCGTCCAGCGAGGGGATGTGCAGGTAGAGCGAGAAGTCGTCGGCGAGCCGCTTGCGCTCGAAGATGTCGGCGAGCAGGCCCTTGTAGCGCTCGCCGAAGATGATGTTGTGGCGCAGCAGCCGGCCGTCGTCGTAGCGGCGACGGGTGCCCAGGTAGATCACCACCAGCGACATGCTGTGGCGCATGCGCCGCAGCCGGCGGTCGGTGAAGACGCGGCGGTGCTGCGCCGGCACCAGCCGGTGGTAGGTGTAGGCCACGTCCGCGTTCGAGACCACGGCGTCGCAGCGGCGCACCGACCCGTCGCCGAGGCGCACTCCCACGGCGCGCCGGCCCTCGATCACGATCTCGCGCACCGGCGCGCCCAGGTGCAGCTCGCCGCCGAGCTCGGTGAAGAGGCGCGCCATCGCGGCGATGATCGCCCCCGTGCCGCCCACGGCGTAGTAGACGCCCCACTCGCGCTCCAGGTAGTGCACCATCGCGTAGATTGACGAGGCGTTGAAGGGGTTGCCGCCGATGAACAGCGGGTGGAAAGAGAAGCAGCGCCGCAGAAAGTCGTCCTTGATGAACTGGGCCACGTACTGGTAGGTGCTCAGGTACGACTTGAGCCGCAGCAGGTCGGGCGCGACGCGGGCCATGTCGCCGAAGTGCAGGAAGGGCCGGTCCGCGAGTTCGACGAAGCCCTTCTGGAAGATCGGCCTGGTGCTGGCGATGAAGCGCTTGTAGCCCTCGCGGTCGGACGGGCTGAAGCGCGCGATCTCGTCCAGCAGGGCCTGCTCGTCGCCCGAGTAGTCGAAGTGGCGGCCCCTGTGGTCGAAGAGCCGGTAGTAGGGCTGGCAGGGGCGCAGCTCGAAGTAGTCCTCGCGGCGGCGGCCCGCCAGCCGCCACAGCTCGTCGAACATAAACGGCGCCGTGATCACGGTGGGCCCGGCGTCGAAGCGGAAGCCGTCGCGCTCGATGACGTAGGCCTTGCCCCCGGGCTGGGTGGCCTGCTCGTAGATCGCGACCCTGTGGCCCTTCGCCGCCAGGCGGATCGCGGCGCTCAGGCCGCCCACGCCGGCGCCGATTACGATGATCTGTTGCTGCATGGCTGCTGTTGTCTCGTCAGTGGCGCGGGGGCCGGCCCCGAGCGCGCCGTCGCGCCGCCAGGCCCCGCGTTAGCTTCGTATCCAACTATCGTAACAGCGCCACGCCGTGTTGACTAACATCCGATTTGTATGCATCATATGACACAGAGCGATAGACTTCTGAGGCCGCCCACATGACCGCCCAAGCCCATGCGCCGCCAAGGGCCCTGATCGTCGTGGCGAAGGCGCCCGCACCCGGACGGACCAAGACCCGCCTCTGCCCGCCCCTCGACGCGGAGACGGCCGCGGCCCTCGCCGCCTGCTTCCTGCGCGACACCCTCGGCCTCGTGCGCGGCGTGCCCGGGGTGCGGCGCACCGTCGCCTACCTGCCTGAGGACGCCGAGGGCTACTTCCGGGCCCTGGCGCCGGACATGGACCTGGCCCCGCAGCGCGGTGCCGACCTGGGCGAGCGCCTGGCCAACCTGCTCGGCGACGCCCTGGCGAGGGGCGCGGGCCAGGCGGTGGTGATGGCCAGCGACAGCCCGAGCCTGCCGCCGGCCTACCTCGCCGCGGCCTTCGCCGCCCTGGCGGGCCCGGCCGACCTGGTGCTCGGGCCCTGCGACGACGGCGGCTACTACCTGCTCGGCCTGAAGCGGGCGGAGCCGCGGCTGCTGCGCGAGGTGCCGCTGAGCACGCCCACAGTCGCCCGCGACACCCTGGCCCTGGCCGAGGGGCTGGGGCTGCGGGCGGCGCTGCTGCCCACCTGGTACGATGTGGACACCGCCGGCGAGCTGGCCCGCCTCGCGGGCGAGCTGCGCGCGGCCCCGCCCGAGGTCTGCCCGGCGACCCGGCGGCTGCTCGCCCAGCTGGGCCCGCTGCTCTGAGGCACTCGCCGGGGCGCACGCCCGTCACCCGGAAGCGCAAAGCATGGTACACTCCTCTACGAAGCATGCTGGCTGGGAGATTCAACACAATGGAGCCAGACGACGTAGCTCTGGTGCGGGCGTGCCGTGCGGGCGACGAGCGCGCGTGGGAGCTGCTGGTCAGGCGCTACCAGCGCCTTATCTACAGCATCCCGCTGCGGGCCGGTCTGGACGAAGACGCGGCCGCCGAGGTCTTTCAGCGCGTCTTCGCCGTGCTGTTTGAAAAGCTGGACACGATTGCGCAACCCGAGCGCCTGCGCTCCTGGCTGGTCACCACGGCCCGCCGCGAGAGCTGGGCCCTGAGCCGGCGCGAGCGGCGCACGGTCGCGCTGCCGCAGGCCGACGAGGACGACGAGGGCGGCGCCGAGCTCCCCGACCCCGGCCTGCTGCCCGGCGAGGCCCTTGAGCGCATGGAGCGCCAGCAGGTGGTCCGCCAGGCCCTGGCGGCGCTCGACGAGCGCTGCCGCGAGCTGCTGGGCATGCTCTTCTTCCGGCCCGAGCCGCCGCCGTACAGCGAGATCGCGGCCGCCCTGGGCACGAGCGAGGGCAGCATCGGCCCGACGCGCGCCCGCTGCCTGGAGAAGCTGCGCACGCGGGTCGCACAGCTCGGCATCTGAGGTATTTCGCCGCCCCCGCGGCCCTCTGTAGGGGTGGGACCGTCAGGGCTGGGGGAGCACCCCTGAGAGAGTGAGTTCAGATGCCGCAGATCTCATATGAACAGCTTGCCGACCTGGCCGAGGGCCGGCTGCCGGCCGCGGCGGCCGCCGCCCTGC
>DAOLDO010000557.1:0-4834 GCA_035327325.1 Chloroflexaceae bacterium
GCGGTTGTTATCGCCGCCCGCGGGCCGCCCGCCGAAGGGCGCGCCGTCAATGTAGATCCCGGCGCCCGCGGCGAAGCGGTCGGAGCCGGTGAAGTTGTAGATCACCAGGCCGCGGACGGTGTTGCCGCTCGACCGGATCTCGATGCCGTTGGCCTCGCCCGCCGACGAGCCGTTGAGGCTCACCGTGCGGCTGCCGCCGTCAATCGTGGTGCCGTCGTCGCTGAGGGGCGGCAGCGGCGAGAGCGGCGTGATCTCGCCCGCCAAGCTGAAGGTGATCGTGTTGGGGCCGGGGCGGCTGTTGGCCAGCCGGATCGCCTCGCGCAGCGAGCAGCCGTCGGGGCCGCAGCCGTCGGCGACGCCGTTGTCAACGTCGGTCAGGTTGCTGACCGTGATGCCCGCCTGGGCGAGGCCGGGCCGGGCCGCGGGAATGGCCGTGAGCAGCAGGGCCAGCAGCACGGCGAGGCTGAGCTGACGAGATAAGCGCGGCACAGCGAGTTCCTCCCCCAGGTCGGGCCCCTGGCCAGGGCCGCCGGCGGCCCCTAGCGGGCCACCAGCGGCAGATAGATCCGCGGCCGCTTGAGGCCGATCAGCACGTTGATCCGGTTGACCACTCTGGCCGAGCCGATCAGCTCGCCCGTGTCCTGGTTGCGCAGCGAGATGTTGACGATGTCGGTGTCGCCCGGCAGCGCCCGCGGGTTGACCGTCACCACGGCGTCGAACTGGGCCCGCTGGAAGCGACCCTCGCTCGGCGCGTTGGCCGTGTCCATGGTGAAGCAGCCGTTCGCGTCGATCACGAAGCCGTCCGTGGCCGAGCGGAAGGTCATCGTGCTGCCAAGGTTGGTGGACCAGACGAAGCAGAAGCGCGTCCGCGCGTTGCTCAGGTTCTCGACCACGTGGGTGAAGATCACCTGCTCGCCCGCGGCGCCCGGCTGCTCCTGATCGCCGTCGAGCAGCGCCGCGTCGGGGTCGAGGTCAACCCTGGTCGTGTCGGTGAAGACGCGCGAGACCGGGCCGAAGCCGCCCGTCGGCGAGAGGGGCACCGTGGCCGTGACCGTGGTGACGGCCTGGACGCGGTTGCCATCACCGTCCTCAACCTGAGCGCCGGGGGGCACCAGCACGTCCACGCGGACACGGGTCTCCTCGCCCGGGGCCAGGGTGATCGCGCTCGGGGTGATGCTCGTCGCCCACAGGCCGGTCTGCCCCACCGGGTCGCGGGTCGTGAAGCTCAGGCCGGCGGTGACGGTGACGTTGCCGTTGTTGCGGATCACGTGGGTGTGGGGCACGGTCTCGCCGGGCCTGGCGCTGCCGAGGCTGTTGGTCGGCGTGACCACGAGCACGGGCCGCGGGAGCACGGTGGTCTGGAGCTGCAGCGACTGCGAGAGGACGCTGTTGTCCTTGACCACGCGCACGGTGGTCACGTCCCTCACCCCCGCGTTGACCTGGGGGTTCGGGCCGGGGGGCAGGGTCAGGCTGACCGTGATCAGGCGGCTCGTGCCGGCCTCGAGGGGCGTCGGGATGGTGAAGAGCGTGTTGGTGATCGGGTCGGTGGCGACGCGCCAGCTCGCCAGGGTGCCGCTGGTCTGCAGGCGCAGGCCGGTCACGTCGAGGGTGCCCGTGTTGGAGAGGCGCAGCGTGTAGGTGACCGTCTCGCCCGGGCCGGCGCTCTGGGGCGGGGTCAGGCTCTCGAGGGTGAAGCCGGGCCTGATCGGGAAGACGGCGTACTCCGAGCTGTTGCCGAAGCCGTCTGTGGCGACCAGCAGGAGCTGGCCGATGTTGGCGACGCCGCCGACCACCTGGCGGGTGAAGCTGCCGTCCGGGTTGACCGGGAAGGAGCTGGCGGGCTGGCCCGAGGTGTCGCCGACGGCGCGCGTCGCGAGGGGGATCCAGCCCTGGCCGTCGGCGAGGCCCTCGTCGGGGCGGAAGAGCTGCACGGTGCATGTGACGCAGGCCGAGACGGGGCTGAGCTCGCTCTCGATCCGGCTCGTGCTTGTGATCACGAAGCCGGCGATCACGCCCTGGTCGCCCACGCGCAGGCGCAGGGGATCGCTGAAGGTGACCACGTCCACGGGCGGCGGGTCAATGTCGTGGTTGGGGTTGGCCTGGCTGCCCGGGTCGCTGGTGCGTGGCGGGGTGAAGAGGGTCGTGCCGACGAGCCTGATGCCCGCCGCGTTCTGGGCGAGGCGGTTGTCGCGCAGGCGCACCCTGTCGGCGTCGCCCTCGACCACGATGCCGGGGCCGCGGTTGAAGCGCAGGCTGTTGCCGATCAGCTGCACGTCGCTGAGCGTGCCGGTGACGGCGATGCCCGGGCCGAAGGGGCGCGGCAGGGTGGGCGGGGAGGTGGGCGTGTTGACCGCCTTGACGCCGCCGATGGTCACGCCGGTGACGGTCACCCCCGAGGTGCCCTCGATCAGGATGCCGGCGGGGCTGGTCTCGGTCGTGCCCGCGCCACCGAAGCCCCCGCCGAGCACCTCGGTGCGCCTGGGGCCGTCGGGGCCGCCGCTGATGCGCAGGGCCTGGAGGCCGTTGGCCGCCGGGGCGGTGAAGCCGCCGGTGGCGGCCGTGAAGATCATGCCGATGTTCGAGTTGCGGATCGAGGTGCTGAAGGTGTCCGTGCCGCTCACCACGATGCCGGCGCCCGTGTTGGCGGCCACGTACGAGTCGATGGCCAGGGTGTTGACCGCGTTGAAGATCTCGATGCCGTTGCCGGTGTTGGGCACGGCGGCGGTGCGCGACACGCTCAGGCCCACGAAGTTACGGTTCAGGGTGGTGGTGAGGGCGCCGCTCAGGCGCAGGCCGTACTGCCCGTTGCCCGAGATCGTATTGCTGATCACGCCGGTGCGGACCGTCTGCGAGACCCCGACGGTCTCGAGCAGCAGGCCGCCGCCGGTGTTGGCGGAGATTGTGTTGCTGAGCACCGTGCTGCCCGCGGCGCCGCGCAGCAGCACGCCGGGCTGGGCGTGGCCCGTCACGGTGTTGGCGATCAGCGAGGTATTGCCCGTATCGAGCAGCTCGACGCCCGCGCCGTTGGGGAAGGTGCCGGTGCGGGCCAGGTCGGGGCCGACGAAGTTGCCCTGCACGGTGGTGGTGAGCGCGCCGGACAGGCGGAGGCCGAACTGGGGGTTGCCCGAGATTGTGCTGAAGAGGACGCTGGCCCGGCTGGCCCGGTCAATCAAGATGCCGCCGCCGGCGTTGGGTAAGTCTTGCGACGTTGTGCCGGCGCCGGTGCCGGCGATCGGCACGATGCCCACGAGCGTGCCGCTGATCAGCGTGCTGTCGTTCGCAGAGCCCTGGACGAGGATGCCCGGGCCGCCGTTGCCGGCGACGCGCAGGCTGGTGCCCGTGCCCTCGATGCGCGTGCCGATCACGCGGTCGGCGACCAGGATGCCGCCGTCGTCGTTACCTAGATTGACGCTACCCTCGGGGGGTGTGCCGCCGATGCCGGTGCCGATATAGACCGTGCCGGCGATCCGGTTGTCCCGGGGCGGCGGGGCGCCCTCCTCGGTGCGCAGATGGATCCCGTAATCGGAGTTGCCGCTGACCACCAGGGGCGCGGCGGGGAGGCCGCCGATCACATTGGCGCTGGTGCCATTCTCGAGCAGGATACCATCGCCTGTGTTGCCGTAGTCGGTGTTGGTCAGCTTGTCAATGCCGATGTAGTTCGCCTGGATGGTCGTGCTGGTGGTGCCCGTGTCGCGCAGCAGGATGCCGGCCTGGCCGTTGCCGCCGATGATATTGGCCAGCCCGATCGATGGACCACCGATGATGTTATTGGCGCTCGTGCCGTTCAGGCTCACGATCTGCACGCCGTACTGGCCGTTGCCGCGCAGCTCGACTCTGGTCTCACCGTTCGGGCGGGCCAGGCCGATGAAGTTGTTCTGGACGAGGTTTCCGGACGAGTTACGGATGATGACGCCGTTCTGGGCGTTGCCGCTGATATAGTTGGCGACCGACTCGCCGCCAGGGCCGCCGATCACGTTGCCCGTGCCGCCCCCGTCAATGCGAACGCCGCTGAAGTTCTGGCCGCCCGAAGGGGTCGAGCCATTGGGGGCGATGCCGATCCACGAGGTGACGACCTCGTTGCGGTCGCCGGTGATGTAGATCGCGGAGCCCAGGAACGGCTCGAGGCCGAAGTTCGTGAAGCCGTACATGCTCAGGCCGGAGACCCGCCCGTCGTCGCCTTCGAGGCGGAGCCCGACGGCCTTGCCGTTGCCGTTGATCTGGATCTCCGGAATGCCGAAGCCCGTGTTGGCGATCACCTCGACATTGTTTGCGGTGATCGGCGGCAGCAGGGCCTTGGCGGCGTCAAGGGTGAAGACGGCGCCCGTGGTGGAAAGGTCCCCATCGGTGTAGTACTGGAAGCTGATGATCTTTCTGGCCGTGGCGGGCGTGTAGGCGTTCGCGGCGACGATCGCCTGGCGCAGGCTACAGTCGCCGTTGGCCGCGCTGTTGGTACACCCCCCCGGCGCGTCGTTATCGGCCGTCGTGTCAACGAAGAACGTCACCTCGCCTGTCTGGGCCCGCAGGGGCGCGAGGGCGAACGACGAGGCCACCAGGGCAATCGCCGACAGCAGGAGCACGAGTTGCCTGCGCGGAGCCATCACGAACTCCTTACGCCGCGAGCAGCGCGGCGGCTATAGAATCGGCGAAACAACACAGGGGTGTGAAAGGATCGCGCCGGTAGTACGCGCGGCTATTCTAGCACGTCCTGTAAAGGGATGGTAGGGGGGCCGGGTAGGAATTGGGTCCTGAAAATCGGCTCAGGGGCGGGCGAGGGCGCCGATCGCGCGCAGGTAGCTGACGCTGGCGGCGTACTGCTGATCCTCGTAGAGCGCGA
>DAOLDO010000558.1:0-4830 GCA_035327325.1 Chloroflexaceae bacterium
CTCCCACCTCCCACCTCACGGCGTCAGCCGCGTCAGGTCGCGGGGGAAGAGGGTCGCCTCGCGGATATTGGGCAGCTCGCACAGCCGCATGACCAGGCGCTCGAGGCCGATCGCGAAGCCGCCGTGGGGCGGCATGCCGTGCCTGAACGCCTCCAGGTAGCCCGCGAACGACTCGGCGCTCATGCCGCGCGCGGCCAGGGCGGCCAGGTAGTCCTCGTAGCGGTGCAGGCGCTGGCCGCCGCTCACCAGCTCGACCCCCCGGAAGAGCAGGTCGAAGGCGTTCGAGGAGCCGGGCCGCGCCGGGTCGGGCGCCGTGTAGAAGGCCCGCTGCGCCGTCGGGTAGCCGGTCACGAAGAGGAAGTCGGAGCCGTGGCGCTCGCGCGCCCACTCGCCCAGCAGCCGCTCGTGGGCCGGCGCCAGGTCAGTCTCCGCCCGCAGGTCCTCGCCCGCGAGCCCGCCGAGCAGCTCGAGGGCCTCGACGAAGTGGATGGCCGGGATCTCCGCAGGCACCTCGGGCATACGCGCGCCGGTCAGCGCCAGCTCGGCGGGGCTCAGACTCTCGGCGATGGACTGCACAATTGCGCGCAGGGCCAGGGTCAGGGTGGCCATCACGTCGCGGTGGTCGGCGATGAAGCCCTGCTCGACGTCGAGCGAGACGAAGGCGTTGATATGGCGCGGGGTGTCGTGGGGCTCGGCGCGAAAGGCCGGGCCCACCTCGGAGACGCGCTCGAAGACGCCGACCATGATCTGCTTGTAGAGCTGGGGGCTCTGCGAGAGGTAGGCCGGCCGGCCGAAGTAGTCGAGCCGGAAGACATTGGCCCCGCCCTCCGTGGCCGACCCGACGAGCTTTGGCGTCTGGATCTCGGTGAAGCCCTCGGCGCCCAGGGCGGCGCGGAAGCCCGCCATCGCCGCCGCGGCCATGCGGAAGAAGGCCCGGTTGCGCGGGTGGCGCAGGGCCACGGGCGCGTGCTCGAGCACGGTGGGCAGCGCGGCCTTCAGCGCTGGCCTGAACAGGTCGAAGGGCGGCGGCGCGGCGGCCCGGCTCACCACCTCGACCCGCGGGCGGCGCAGCTCGACCCCGCCCGGGGCCTGGGGCTCGGCCACGGCCTCGCCGACGACCGCCAGGGCCGACTCGGCGGGCAGGGCCGCCAGCTCGGCCGCCAGGGCCGGCTCGTCCACCACTATCTGCGCGGTGCCCTTGCCGTCGCGGAGCACGAGAAAGCTCACGTGGCTCAGCCGGCGCAGCCGGTGCAGCCAGCCCTTCAGCAGCACGGTCTCGCCGGCGCGGGCCGCCAGCTCGGTCGTCCAGATCCGTTCCATCGCGCTGGTCCTCCACGGAATCAAAGGCCCCCGTCGTCGTGCGGACGAGGGGGGCTGTCCCGTGGTGCCACCGCAGTTCGCCGGCGGCCCTGGAGGGGGGGCCGTCGGCCTCGGCGCCGGCTAACGGTGGCGGGCCGGGCGGGCTTACAGGGCGCCGTGGCGCCGTTCTTTCCGCCGCTCGGGAGGGTCTTCGCGCGGGGCTCGGATGCCGCCATCACAGCGTCGGCGGCTCTCTGGGACCCTGCGGGCCGCGCTACTCGGCTCCGTCTTCGCTTTGCTGTGCAGGGTACCAGGGGCGCCGCGGCCCGTCAACCCGACCTTCGGCCGATCATGGCGTGCTGTCGGCGCCGCTGGCGCGCCGCTCCACGGTGCCCCGCGACCTCGTGGTGTCGCTCGTGCCCGCCTCGCTCGGGCGTAAGGGCAGCCCAGCGTGGCCGCCCGGCCCGGGGGCTGCAACCTTGCCGAATTGCTCGGGCCCTCTATGAGGGCGTGCTGTCGGCGCTGCGCGCGCGCCGCTCCACGGTGCCGCCCTCGGTCAGCCGCGCGAAGCCGATCCCTTCCGCGGCGAAGCGCTCGGCCAGGGCCAGGTTGACCGCCTGCTGGATGTCCATGTAGCGGTTGTAGTTCGGCGTCAGGACGAAGTAGACCGCCTCGAAGAACACGCCGAAGTCCTCGAAGCGCGCCATGTGGGCCCGGTCGAAGCGCGTGTCCTCCTGGGCCTCGACCAGCGAGCGCACCAGCCCGGGGATGGCCCGCAGCTGCTCGGGCGTGGTCTCGTAGTCTACGCGGAAGCCGAACACGATCCGGCGGTACTCCATGCGCGCGAAGTTGCGCAGCCGGCTGCTCAGCAGGTCGTTGTTCGAGAAGACCAGCTGCTCGCCCGAGAGGCTGCGCACCCTGGTGGTCTTCAGGCCGATCTGCTCGACCGTGCCCATCTGGTCGTCAATGGCGATAAAGTCGCCGAGCACGAAGGGCTTGTCGAAAGCGATCGAGAGCGAGGCGAAGAGGTCCGAGAGGATGTTCTGGGTGGCCAGGGCCACCGCCACGCCGCCGATGCCCAGGCCCGCGAGCAGCGGCGTGATCTCGACCCCCGGCAGGTTGTCGAGGATCAGCAGGGTGATCAGCACGTACAGCCCGAAGCGGCCGAGCACCGAGATCAGGCGCGCCGTGCCGACGCCCGCCGCGTTCGTCTCGCGATTGCGCTCCTCGTAGCGCTCCACCGAGCGCGCGATCAGGGCCCGGCCCCAGAGGGCGATCTGGATCAGGAGCAGGATGACCGCCCCCGAGCGCAGCGGCATCCAGATCTCCGGCGGGAGGAGGAGGGCCAGGGTGCCGAGGTACAGGGCAATCAGCACCACGATCGGGCCGGAGGTCGTGCGCGCCAGGGTGACGGTCAGCTCGTCGAAGAAGGTGTGGGTGCGCAGCACCAGGGGCCTGGCCCGCCGCACGACGACCCAGCGCCACGCGCTCACCGCGCTCAGGAAGACCGCCGCGATCACCAGAGCGGCCAGCCAGCGCGTGATGGAGTTGCCGAGAAAGAGCGTCTCGATGATCGGGTTGTCAAGGATAGGCGTATCGAACTCGGGCACGGTCTACCCTTCCAGGTCGGCCAGGAACGCCCTGATCAGCCCGAGCAGCTCGTCGGGCCGGTCGTCCTGGACACTGTGGCCGCTGCCGGGGACGATCACGCCCCGGCAGTCGGGGATGCGGGCGGCGAGCCGGTCGAAGTCGGCGCGCAGGTTGTTGACCTCGCCGTCGCCGTTGACCAGCAGCACCGGGCAGTCGATCGCCGCCGCCTCATCGTAGCAGATGTTGCCGCCGCTGTCATAGATCGCCTGGGCCGCCGCCGCCCAGCCCTCGACCATGGGCGCCAACCGCTCCTCACCCTGGGTGGCGACGATCTCATCGCGCCAGGCCGACCGCGTCTCGGCCCATGTCGAGACCGGCAGCCACGCCTGGGCCGCCGCCGCCATCTGCGCCGAGATCACCCCCGCGACGCCCCAGGCGACCGCGCCGCGCACCAGGTCGGGGCGCCTGGCCGCCAGGAGCAGGGCGCTCTCGCCGCCGTCGCTGAAGCCGAGCACGACCACAGGGCCGGGGCGCAGGTGGTCGAGCAGGGCGGCCATGTCGTCGGCGTCGCGCCGGTAGAAGTCGGGGGGGAAGTCGCGGGCCGGCGGCCGGCTGGCGCCGTAGCCCCGCAGGTCGGGCGCGATCACGCGGTGGTCGCGGCCCAGCTCGTCGCTCAGCTCGCCGAGGTGGCTGCGGGCCGTGCCGGTGAAGCCGTGCATCAGCAGGAGCGGGGGGCCCGCGCCCTCGTCGTGGTAGGCGATGGTCGCGCCGTCGCCAAGGATGAGCCGATGCATGATGAGATCCCCTATAATGGTCGCGGTTTGCCGGGGCATTATACGACGCGCAGAGGGCGCCGTGGCGAGCGCGACGATGGTGACAGTTGAAGACCTGCGGGCCGCCACGCTGCTGGCCTCCCTCGACGAGGCGACCCTGGCCGACACGGCCCGCCGCGCGCGGCGCTGCCAGTTCCGGCCGGGCCAGCAGATCCTGCTCGAGGGCGAGGCCGCCCCCGGCCTCTTCTTCGTCCAGCGCGGCCGCGTGCGCCTCTCGCGCACCGCCCCCGACGGGCGCGAGCAGGTCCTGGCCATGGTTGGCCCCGGCGAGCACTTCGACCCCGTGCCCCTCTTCGACGGCGGCCCCAACCCCAGCGCCGCCCGCGCCATGAGCCCCGTCACCTGCCTGCTGCTCCCCCGCGACGATCTGCTCGCCCTCGTCCGGCGCCACCCCGACCTGGCCCTCGCCGCCCTCAGCTCGCTCGCCGGCGAGCTGCGCGAGCTGGTCGTGCTGGTCGAGGACCTGGCCTTCCGCTCGGTGCGCGCCCGCATGGCCCGCCAGCTCCTCGCCGAGGCCGCCGGCGGCGCCGCCGAGCTCACCCACCAGGAGCTCGCCGAGCGCGCGGGCACGGTGCGCGAGATCGCCGGCCGCGCCCTGCGCCGCCTCGCCGAGGAGGGCCTGGTGCGCCTCGAGCGCGGCCGCGTGATCGTGCTCGACCCCGCCGGCCTCGCCCGCGTGGTCGAGGAGTAGCCGCGCAGTGGGACTTTGGTGGTAGACTTGGGCGCCCGCCCGGTAGTAGTCTGAGTACGAAACACGGATCCGCCCGCCTACCCCGGCGCTCCAGCGAGCCACCTGAAGGAGAGTGACGTGCCCTACATCATCGTCGAGCCCTGCATCGGGACCAAGGACGCCTCCTGTGTCGCGGTCTGCCCCGTGGACTGCATCTACGAGGGCGAGGACCAGTACTACATCAACCCCGACGAGTGCATTGACTGCGGCGCCTGCGAGCCCGAGTGCCCCGTCGAGGCGATCTTCGCCGACGACTCGGTCCCCGAGCAGTGGACGAGCTACACCGAGAAGAACCGCAACTTCTTCGGCGCTTAGACAAGGCATCAGGCAGGCACGCTACGCTTGACAGTCGCTCCGGACCTCACCCCCGCCTCGCGT
>DAOLDO010000559.1:0-4820 GCA_035327325.1 Chloroflexaceae bacterium
CAGGGTCTCGAGGTCGCGGGCGCAGATCGCCACGCGGCAGCCGGCCGCGCAGAGGGCCCGGGCCAGCTCCAGGCCGAGCCCGCGGGACCCGCCGGTGATCAGGGCGGTCTTGCCCCGCAGCTCGGCGGCCCGGGCGGCCCCGCGCGCTCGCCAGAGCCGGGCGCCCGCGGCGGCCAGGACCCCCGCGACGGCCAGGCGGGCATTGCTCCTCATCAGCTTGCTCCTCTTCGTCTGATGGCGTGCAGTTGACACAAGGCTGACCAGCGTGGGCGCCCACGTTGGGGCGCCCTGACGTCCCATATGGTTAGCACGAGCCATGCCGCGGGCCGAAGGTGGGGCTTGACTCGCCGCCGAAAGCCTGCTACCATTCTCGCTGTGAAGCTTAGTTTGGCTAACTAAATGACAAGCATGGACAAGGACCGGCGTAACGCTGAACGGCTGCTGAGCCTGCTCGAGCGGCTGCGCCCGCAGCTGATGGGGCCGGCGTTCAGGCGCCTGCACGACCTCGAGCTCTCGCCATCGCACATTCGAATGCTGCGGGCCCTCCACAGCGGCGAGAGCCTGGCCATGAAGGACCTGGCCGACCAGCTCTGCATCAAGCCGCCCTCGGTCACCTCGCTGACCAGGCGCCTCGTCGCGACCGGGCTGGTGGGCCGGCAGGCCCATGCCGAGGACAGCCGCGTGGTCCTGATCGGGCTCACCGAGGCGGGCCGCGCGCTCCACCGCGAGCTCCACGAGGAGCAGCTGGCCAACATGGCCCGGCTGCTCGCCCGCCTGAGCCCCGCCGAGCAGCGGACCTTCCTCGATCTGCTGGAGCGGGCCACCGCCGAGCAGGGATGAGGGCCGCGGCGGCGCCCGCGGTCAGGGCGCTCGCCCGAGCCCATCGCAAGCGCGCCCGAGATGACACCTTTTCGACGGGCGCAGCCCTATGCGCCCCAACAGGAGCAACCAACGTGCAGGCACCCACGACCCGCCGCGGCGGCCCGCCGGGCGGCGCCCCCGCGAGCCCCGGCGCCCTCGGGCGGGCGATCCGCTACCTCGGCGGGCAGCGGCGCGCCGCCACGATCGCCTACGGCGCCCTGGTGGTCGCCACCGTGGCCCAGCTCGCCGTCCCCATCCTCGTCCAGACCATGATTGACGCCGTCACCCAGGCGGGGGCGGCGGGCGGCCCCGCCGCGGAGCAGGTCGTCATCGGCGCCGCCGGCCTGATCCTGCTCTTCGCCGTGCTGCGCGGGGTCTTCTCGTTCCTGCAGGCGTTCTACTCGGAGACCACCTCGCAGGGCCTGGCCTTCGACCTGCGCAACGCCATCTTCGCCAGGATCCAGCGCCTCTCGTTCAGCTACTACGACCAGAACCAGACCGGCCAGCTCATGATCCGCGCCACCGACGACGTCGAGCGCCTGCGCACCTTTATCGCCCAGGGCCTGATCATGACCGCCCAGTCCTTCCTGCTGCTCGTGGGCGCCCTGCTCGTCCTGGCCTTCACCAACTTCCGGCTGACCCTGGTGGTGCTGCCCCTGCTGCCGATCGCCCTGGTCCTGTTTATGGCCTTCGGGCGCATCACCCAGCCCCTGTTCATCATCGTCCAGCAGAAGCTCTCGGCGCTGAACACGGTGCTGCAGGAGAACCTGGCGGGCATCAGGGTGGTCAAGGCGTTCGCGCGCGAGCCCCACGAGGAGCGCCGCTTCGACGCGGCGGCCACCGACCTGATGGAGACCCAGCTGAAGGTCAGCCGGGCCTTCTCGTTCCTCTTTCCCGTGGTCTTCCTGGTGGCCCAGATCGGCCAGGCGGCCATCCTCTACTTCGGCGGCCGGCAGATCCTGGGCGGCACCCTCGACCTGGGCGCCTACCAGAAGTTCAGCCTCTACCTGATCTACGTCTTCTTCCCTCTGGGCCAGCTCGGCTTCATCATCTCGCTGATGGCCCAGGCCAGCGCCTCGGCCGGGCGCATCTTCGAGGTGCTCGACGCGAAGGCCGAGATCGCCGATAAGGCGGGCGCCGCCGAGCTGCCGCCGATCGAGGGCCGGGTCGAGTTCCGCGACGTCAGCTTCCGCTACCTGGGCGGCGGCGACCCGGTGCTCCAGGGCGTGAGCTTCGTGGCCGAGCCGGGGCAGACGGTGGCGCTGCTCGGCGCGACGGGCAGCGGCAAGACCAGCATCATCAACCTGCTGCCGCGCTTCTACGACGTGAGCGAGGGGGCGGTGCTGATTGACGGCCACGATGTGCGCGACGTGACGATTGACAGCCTGCGCTCGCAGATCGGCCTGGTGCTGCAGGAGACCAACCTCTTCACCGGCACGATCCGCGACAACATCGCCTTCGGCCGCCCCGAGGCCAGCGACGCCGAGGTGGAGGAGGCCGCCCGCGCCGCCGCGGCCCACGACTTCATCGTAAGCTTCCCCGAGGGCTACGCCACCAGGGTCGGCGAGCGCGGCGTGACCCTCTCGGGCGGCCAGAAGCAGCGCGTCGCCATCGCCAGGGCCCTGCTGCTCAACCCGCGCCTGCTCGTGCTCGACGACTCGACCAGCAGCGTGGACCTGCAGACCGAGGCGAAGATCCAGCGGGCCCTCGACCGGCTGATGCGCGGCCGCACCAGCTTCGTGATCGCCCAGCGCCTCAGCACCGTGCTCGGCGCCGACCAGATCCTGGTCCTCGACAAAGGCCGCGTGGCCGCCAGGGGCACCCACGCCGAGCTGCTCGAGAGCAGCCCGATCTACTGCGAGATCTACAGCTCCCAGCTCGTGGACGATGCCGCCGGGAAGGATGAGGGAGGCGATGTGGGGGGCCCTGGTTCCCCCACGCCGTCGCTCTCCAAGGAGCGTTCCAAATGATGATGGGAGGCCCCGGCGGGCCCGGCCGCCTGCTCAGCCAGGAGACCCTGAAGCCCAAGGATGTCGGCGCGACCCTGGCGCGCTTCTGGCGCTACTTCCGTCCCTGGTGGTACGCCGTGGCCCTGACCGGCCTGCTGATCGTGGTGGCCACGGTGATGCAGGTGGCCACGGCGCCCCTGATCGGCCAGGCCGTGGACTGCTACCTGCTACCCAACGCCGCCGCCTGCTGGTACGACCCCGCCGCCGTCGCCGCCGACCAGACCGCGCGCCTATCCGGCCTGGGCGGGCTCGTCCTGCTGATGGTGGCCCTCTTCGTGGTCGGCTCGCTGCTCCAGGGCCTGGCCTTCTTCAGCATGAACTGGGCGGGCCAGCGGGCGCTGCGCCAGATCCGCGAGGACACCTTCGCCCAGATCCACCGGCTCAGCCTCGGCTACTACGCGCGCAACGAGGCCGGCAACATCATGAGCCGGATCACCAGCGACACCGACACCATCCAGCAGGTCCTCGGCTTCGCCCTGCTGAGCGTGGTGAGCGGCGCGCTGCAGCTGGTGGTCACCGGGGCGCTGATGCTGCGGACCAACCTGCCCTACGCCCTGCTGAGCCTGAGCGTCGTGCCGCTGATGGCCCTGGCCACCTTCTACTTCTCGGGCCAGGCCCGCAAAGCCTTCCGCAGGAGCCGGCAGGAGATGGGCAGCGTCAACGCCGGGCTGCAGGAGAGCATCGCAGGGGTGCGCGAGGTGCAAGCCTTCAACCGCGAGGACGAGAGCATCGAGCAGTTCCGGCGGGCCAACGCGGCCAACCGCGACGCCAACGTGCGAGCGGCCAGCTTCACCAGCGCGCTCAACCCGGTGCTCGAGGCCCTGGGCTACGTGGCGATCGCGGTCGTGGTGGTGGTGGGCGCCCTGAGCGCCCTGCGTAATCAGCCCCTGCTCGGCACCGCCGTGATCTCGCTCGGCACGGTCTTCGCCTTTATCCAGTACGTGCAACGCTTCAACCAGCCCATCCAGCAGATCGCGGTGCTGTGGACCAACATCCAGAGCGCTGTGGCCGGCGGCGAGCGCATCTTCGGGCTGCTCGACGTCGAGCCCGAGGTCGTGGACCGCCCCGGCGCCCGCGAGATGCCCCCGATCGCCGGTCGGGTGGCCTTCGACCAGGTGGAGGCCGCCTACAAGGTGGGCCAGCCGGTGCTCAGGGGCGTGAGCTTCGTGGCCGAGCCGGGGCAGACGGTGGCGATCGTGGGGCCGACGGGCGCCGGCAAAACGACGATCGTCAACCTGATCCCGCGCTTCTACGACGTGAGCGCCGGCAGCGTGACGGTGGACGGCTACGACGTGCGCGAGGTGGCCCAGGCCAGCCTGCGTCGCCAGATCGGCATCGTGCTGCAGGACAGTTTCCTGTTCTCCGACACGGTGTTGAACAATATCCGCTACGGGCGCCTCGACGCCAGCGACGAGGAGGTGGTCGCGGCGGCCCGGCTGGCCTCGGCCGACGGCTTCATCGAGCGGCTGCCTCAGGGCTACCAGACCGTGCTCGGCGAGCGCGGCTCGGGCCTCAGCCAGGGCCAGCGCCAGCTGATCGCCATCGCCAGGGCCGCCCTGGCCGACCCGCGCATCCTGATCCTCGACGAGGCCACCAGCAGCGTGGACACGCGCACTGAGCGGCTGATCCAGGCCGCCTTCGACAAGCTGCTGGCCGGCCGCACCAGCTTCGTGATCGCCCACAGGCTCTCGACGATCCGCAACGCCGGCCTGGTGCTGATGGTGCGCGACGGCCAGGTGCTCGAGCGGGGCACCCACGCCGAGCTGCTGGCCCTGCGCGGGGCCTACTACGAGCTGTACATGAGCCAGTTCCGGCGCGAGGAGGAGGAGGCGGCCGCCGCGTAGGCGGCGCCGCGAGCGCAGCGAGCAAGGGGGCGTCCCCTCCGACCCCTGTTTTTGTGGGAGGGCCGCCGCCGGCCCTCCCACACCCTCCCGCGCGAGGGCTGCGCCC
>DAOLDO010000560.1:0-4808 GCA_035327325.1 Chloroflexaceae bacterium
GCCGCTGCCACCGCCACATCATTTGCGCTCACGGCCCACTGTAGCGGCGTCTCGCCCTGGGCCGTGTTCAAGGCCAGGTCATCGACGGCCGCGCCCGCCGCCACCAGCGCCTGAACCAGAGCCGGGCCGGTCGGGATGTTGGCGGGGTAATCGCTGAGATGGCCCAGGAGCGAGCGACCGTCATGCGAACGGGCGTGGGCCAGGGCCGGGTGGGCGGCCAGCAAGGCGGTGAGCTGCTGCTGGTCGCCGCGCTTAAGCGCCCTGATGGCCAGCGTGAGCGGCTCCCCACCGCTAGTCTGCTCCTCCATCGCCAACCCTCCTTCCCACATCCACGGCAACACGCTGATGGTCAACGGTACGAGCGTCATTGATCGCGCAACGCCAGGAGCCTGGAGGTGCCGGCGCAGGCGAGCGCGGGCGCGCTGGAGCCGCTTGCGAACGGTGGTCGCCGGCACGCCGAGAAACGCGGCCAGCTCGCCCTGACTGTGGCCGCCAAGGTCGCACAGCAGCACGCTCTCACGCTCGGTGGTGGGGAGCCCGGCGATCAGGGCCAGTAGATCTCGGCGGAGCTCGCGCTGCTCGACGAGCTGCAGAGGCTCGCTCTGCGTTGTGGCAATCGTCCGCGCGTGATCAAGGGGAACCTTTTGGCGCCGCTTCCGACGGGTCACGCGGTCGCAGTACTTGAGCGCGATCTGGCGCAGCCAGCCCGCGAAGGCGCCTGGCGCCCGCAGAGACGGCAGGTCGAGCGAGGCCTGCAAAAACACCTCCTGAGCCACATCCTCGGCAAGCTGAACGTCGCCGAGCCGGGCGTAGGCGTAGGTGACCACCATGCGCCTGAAGCGCTGGACGAGGTTGGCGTAGGCGGCGCGGTCACCTTGTTGAGCCCGACACACAAGCTCGCTCAGGTCTTCCATCATACTCCCTCCGAGGCTCATGTTTCCAGGTGCGGCGCGGCACTCCATGATAGCCCCAGGATCGCACGAAGATGTGCCTACGAACCATACTGACGGCGGACGATCGTGAAGAACGCCTGCGCCCACCTGCGCAAGGCCGGGGAGCTATTGGCACTGTGTGATGCCATCGCTCCATCTAGTGGATGGGGTTACGCGCCTCCCATAGCTTAGAGCCGAGAGCATCGGTTACAATGCTGTGGCCTCCTACATCTTGCAAACGTATACCCGGCTGCCCATACTGGTCAGCCTCTCACCCGAGTCTCGGTGGCGCCTATGGCCCCTCCCTACGAGACACCGCTTACCTGCCCCGTACTGATCGGCCGCAGCGACGAGCAGACCGCCCTCGCTGCACTGCTCATGGGGTCACGCGGCGAGCAGCGCACCGTCGCGCTGATCAGCGGCGAGGCGGGCATCGGCAAATCGCGTCTGGCCGCCACAGCCAAGGCGCTCGCCCTTAACCACGGCTTTCAGCTGCTCGAAGGACGCTGCTTTGCCGCCGACGCCGCCTTCCCCTACGCCCCGCTCGTCGACATCCTCGGCAGGCTCCTTGCTCAACCGGCACCAGCTGCGACCTTCGCGCAGGAGGAGCCGCTGCTCCACAAGCTGGCGCAACTCCTGCCTGAGCTTGCGCTCCTCATCCCCGGCGTCACCGTTCTGCTCAACCCCTTGACGCTCGACCGCAACCACCACCGGCGACGCCTTCTGACCGCACTCCGCCAGCTCATCAGCCGCCTCACCGCCCATCAGCCCGCCCTGCTCGTCGTCGAGGACCTGCACTGGTGCGACGAGGACAGCCTCGGCGCTCTGCTGCATCTGGCCCGCCAGAGCTACCCGCAGCGATTGTCCTTACTGGGCACCTATCGGGCCGATGAGGTTTCACCCCCGCTTCGCGCGTGGCTGGCCCAGCTTGAGCGCGAGCGCCTTGCCCTGGAACTGCCGCTGTCTCGGCTCTCACGGGACGACATCCAGGCGATGATCCAGGCGATCTTCCGGGCATCTCGCCCGCCGCCCGCGGCTCTGGTGCGCGCCATCGCAGCCGGCACCGAGGGCGTCCCGTTCTATGTCGAGGAGCTGGCCTCGGCGCTGGCCACGGCCGGCGAGCTCGCCTATGTCGATGGGGCCTGGCAGCGTATCCCTCTTCCGCCGGAGCCCGACGGGCGTGTACTCGTGCCGCGGAGCGTAGAAGCGATCGTTCACCAGCGCGCCGCCCAGCTGAGCGCGCCGGCGCACGCGCTGCTCCAGGTGGCCTCGGTTGCCGGGCGCTCCTTCGATGCCAGCTTGCTCCAGCGCGTGCTGGGTTGTGATGAGGCTCAGCTGCTCGCCCTGCTGAAAGAGCTGCTCGCGGCCCAGCTGATCGTCGAGGAGACCGCCGACCGGTTCGCCTTCCGACACGTGCTGACCCAGCAGGCGGTCGCCCAGACCTTGCTGCTGCGCGAGCGCCAGGCCTGGCACCGCCGGCTTGCCGAGGTGCTCGAAGCGCTCATCGACACCCTTGCGATGGGCGAGCGGCAACTGGTCGCCCTGGCCAGCCACTGCTACGCCGGAGCGCTCTGGGACAAGGCGCTGAAGTATGGGCGGCGCGCCGGGGCGGCCGCCCTGGCACGCCACGCCCCAGCGGCCGCGGTCGAGCACCTCAGCCGGGCGCTGGAGGCAGCCGCCCATCTCGGCAGCGAGCCGACGGCCGACGTCCTCCTTGCGCGCGGCCAGGCCTACCGGGCCCTGGGAGAGTTCGAGCCGGCGCGCGACGACTGCGAGCGGAGCCTTGCCCTGGCGCTCGCCGCCGACGATGGCGTGACCGCCTGTCAAGCAATGCTCGTCCTCGGCGAGCTCTGGGCCGAGCGCGACTACGCTCAGGCGGGGGCCTGGTTTCGCCGCGCCAGCGAGCAGACAGCCTTGCTCGACGACCCATCACTTCAGGCCCACAGCCTCAATCGCCTGGGGAACTGGCTCGTGAACACCGGCCGCGCCGAGGAGGGTCTGCTGGCACACCACCAGGCGCTCCGGCTCTTCGAGGGGCAGGGTCACGCTCTCGGCGTGGCCGAGAGCCACGACCTGCTCGGCACCGCCTATGGGATGCTTGGCGAGCGTGTGCAGGCCGTCGTGCAGCTTGGGCAGGCTGTTGAGCACTTCCGCGCCACCGATGCCACATCGCGCCTCATCTCAAGCCTCACCATGCGCGCGCTCCAGGCGATGCCGGGCGCCTGCGAAACCACGCTGAGCCCGCTTTGGCCGCGTGATGCCTGTGTGGGCGACGCGACTGAGGCTCTGGAGCTGGCGCGCCAGATAGAGGCGCTGCCCGCCGCGGCGTTCGCCGAAAACGCCCTGGCACACACGCTGCTCGCCTTCGGCGAGCTCGGCCCTGCCCTCGCCCACGCCCGTGAGTCCCAGCGCATGGCGGTGGGGCTGAGCCATCAGCAGTGGATGATCGCCGCCGCCTACGCCGTCGGGCACAGCTACGCGCAGATGCTCGCGTGGGCACCAGCGATCGAGGTCCTCGCAGAGACGCTCGCCAGCGCCCGGCGCCTCGGCTCGCAGTTCTGGGCGGCCACGCTGGCGGCCGCCCTCGGGCGGGCGCAGCTCGCGGTGGGCGACCTCAGTGCAGCAGAAACCACCCTCCAGCCATTCCTTCCCAAGGAGCAGCATCCGCGAACGATGGGCGAGCGCGCGGTCACCCTGGCCTGGGGCGAGCTCGCGCTGGCCCAGGGCAAACCAGATGAGGCGCTCCGCCTGGCGGAGCTCCTGCTCGCCTCAGTGCCTGGGGCCGCTCTCGGCCAGCCTCTCCAGGCCATCCCCCACCTGCTGAAGCTCAGCGGCGAGGCCCTGATGGCCCTTGGACAGGTGGAGGAGGCCACGGCTGCGCTTGCGGAGGCGCTGCGGGGAGCGCGTGAGCGCCATGCGCGGCCGGTGCTGTGGGCGATCCACGGCTCGCTTGGCCAGGCCTATCTGCTACTGCGCCGGGTTGATGCGGCGCGCGAGCAGTGTGCAGCGGCGCGCGCGCTGATCGCCGAGCTCGGCGCGACGATTGCTGACCACGAGCTCGCGGAGCAGTTTGAGCGAGCGGCCCTTGCGACGTTCCCCGTGCTGCCGGCGCTTCGTCCGCGCGAAGCCGCCAGGCGCGCCCTCGGCGGGCTGACCGCGCGCGAGTACGAGGTAGCGCTGCTGGTCGCACAGGGCCGGACGAGCCGGGAGATCGCCGGGCTGCTGCGGGTCAGTGAGCGAACCGTCGAAGTGCACGTGAGTAACGTGCTCGGGAAGCTCGGCTTCAGCTCGCGCACGCAGATCGCGGTGTGGGTGGTGGAGCGGAGCCGGGAGGGCGAATAGGAAAGGCTCACGCCAGAGCTGCGAAACCTACGTACCACTGCCCTGATGAGCGTACGTACTTCCCGCGATGCCGTCTGCCGCCGAACGGGCTACACTTGCCCTGTGGTGGCAAGCGACAGGGGCGAACAAGGCTGACGGGGTCCACAGGGACGCTCGGATAAGCCGGGTCGCTTCGGGAGGGGGTGCAGATGGTCACGGTGCATATCGAGCATCCGATCCGCGACTTCGCGAGCTGGAAGGTGGCGTTTGACCGCGACCCGGTGGGGCGGGAGCGGTCGGGGGTGCGGCGCTACCGCATCCACCGCCCGACCGATGACCCCAACTATGTGCTGATCGACCTGGACTTTGACGGCATGGAGCAGGCCGAAAGCTTCCTCGCGGCAATGCGCGAGGTGTGGCGGTCGCCGGCGGCCGCACCGGCTACGACGGCCAGTTCGTCTACTACATCGCCCGCGACGGCTGGGCGGCCCTGCCGCACCTCGACGCGCCCGGCTACCGCTTCGCCCGCATCCTCTACGCGCTGCTCGCCCGCGG
>DAOLDO010000561.1:0-4804 GCA_035327325.1 Chloroflexaceae bacterium
TGGCCTCGTGGCCGCCCTTCGACCCCAACAACTACGGCGCCTACGAGCCCGAGGTCTACGGGCGCAACCCGGCGGTCAGCAACCTCTACGAGCCCGGCAGCACGTTCAAGATGATCACGGTCGCCGCCGGCCTCCAGGCCCGCGCCTTCACCGCCGACACCGCGGTCAACGACACCGGCGTGATCTTCCGCTACGGCCAGTCCCTGGCCAACTGGAACAGCGGCGCCAACGGCATGCTCAACTCAGACCGGGTGCTCTACTACTCCAGCAACGTCGGCGCGCTGCAGCTGAACGAGCTGATGGGCCCCGAGCAGTTCTACAAGCTGGTCGCCGACTTCGGCTTCGGCCGGCCCACAGGGGTCGAGCTCGGCGCCGAGGAGCAGGGCATCGTGCACGCCTGGGGCGGCTCGACCTACAACGACCTGATCTTCCTGACCAACGCCTACGGCCAGGGTCTCTCGGCCACCCCCCTGCAGATGGTGCAGGCCGCGGCGGCCATCGCCAACGACGGCGTGATGATGAAGCCCTATATCGTCGAGCGCACCTGCGAGGCAGACGGCTCGAGCTGCGCCGACACGCAGCCGGTAGAGGCCGGGCGCCCGATCGACCCGGGCGTGGCCTGGACGGTCAGGCGCATGCTGGTCAACGCGGCCAACCACTACGCGCCCGTGGTCTGGGGCCCCAAGACGGGCAACTGGTCCGACCAGTGGCTCGTGCCAGGCTACCAGGTGGCCGCCAAGACGGGCACCTCGAGCATCCCGCTGGAGGGGGGCGGCTACGACCCGTACTACACGATTGGCTCGGTGCTGGGGTTCGCCCCGGCCGAGGAGGCTCGCTACGTGGTGCTGGTCAAGATTGACCGGCCCAAGGACGATATCTGGGGCGTCGGCACGGCCATCCCGGTCTTCTACACGGTGATGGACGAGCTGATGCGCTATGAGAAGATACCCCCCGACCCGGCCCTTGTCAGCCCGGGGCAGGAGTAGCGGCGGCGCTCAGGCGTCCGTCAGGCGGGCCGGCGCGAGCCGGCGGCAGCGTAGCAGAGGAGGAATGCTATAATTGCCCCCGATTGTCCCCCCCGGGACGTGGGAGATCTGGAGGGCAAGGTGCTCAGACTGAGCGAAGTGCTCTACGGCGTGCAGCCGCGCTGGTCGCGCCAGCTGCCCCACCTGCCGCAGCAGTGGCAGGCCGTGGGCCTCGGCGAGGTGGCGACCGACTCGCGGGAGGTCGAGCCCGGCGGGCTCTTCCTGGCCCTGAGCGGCGAGCGCACCGATGGACATAACTATCTGCCCGATGTGATCGCGCGCGGCGCGCGGGGGGCTCTGGTCACCCGCGAGGCCGTCGAGGCCAGGCGCGAGGCCCTGAGCGGCACCAGCCGCCCCTGGGTCCTCGTCAACCCGGCCACCGGCGCGGGGCTCCCCGAGGCGCCCCCCGACGCGTGCCTTCTCATCGCCGTAGACGACCCGCTGATGGCAGTCCAGCGGCTGGCCGTCTACCATCGCAGACAGCTCGCGCCGACCGTTGTTGGTATCACCGGCAGCGTGGGCAAGACCTCCACCAAGGAGGTCGCGGCGGCGGTCCTCAGCCGTCGCTACAGAACCTTAAAAAGCAAACGTAGTTTTAACAGCGAGGCCACGCTCCCGACGACCCTGCTCCGGCTCACCGCCGACCACCAGGCCGCGGTGCTGGAGCTGGGCATGTGGGCCCCTGGCGAGATCCGCTTCCTGGCCGATCTCGCCAGGCCCCACGTCGGGATCGTCACCAATGTCGGCCCCTCGCACCTGGAGCGCATGGGCAGCCTCGAGGCCATCGCCAACGCCAAGGCCGAGCTGCCCGAATCCCTGCCGCCCGACGGCTGGTGCATCCTCAACGCCGACGACCCGCCGGTGGCCGCGATGGCCTCCCGCACGCGGGCGAAGGTGTTCACCTACGGCATGGCCGAGGGGGCCGACCTGCGAGCCACGAATGTGCAGAGCCTGGGGCTCGAGGGGATCGCCTTCGACGCCCACCACGCCGGCGCCACCGTCACTCTGCGCCTGCCCATGATCGGCAGGCACAGCGTCTACACGGCCCTGGCCGCCGCGAGCGCCGGCCTCGCCCTCGGGATGAGCTGGCACGAGATCGCCGAGGGCCTGCGTGACCCCGCCGCCCAGCCTCGCGTCTCTGTCGTGGCCGCCCCCGGCGGGGTGACGCTGATTGACGACACCTACAACGCCGCCCCCGCCTCGACCCTCGCCGCCCTCGACCTCCTGGCTGGGCTCCCTGGCCGCCGGATTGCAGTCCTCGGCGATATGCTCGAGCTTGGCGCGGCCGAGGAGGCGGGCCACCGCGACGTGGGCCGCCGGGCCGCCGAGGTCGCGGCCGCCCTGGTCGCCGTGGGCGGGCGCGCGGCCTGGATCGCCGAGGCCGCCCGCGCGGCCGGCCTCCCCGCCGAGCGGGTTGTCGCCTGCCCGACCAACGAGGCGGCCCTCGCCGCCCTGCGTACGCTGCTCCGGCCGGGCGACTACGTTCTGATCAAGGGCTCGCGCGGGATGGAGATGGAGCGCATCGTCGCGGCACTGCGTCGTCGCCAGGAGGAGGACTGACCCGTGGAGATGTTACGTGCGGTCCTGGTGCAGGACATGGCCCGCGCGCTGCTGCTGGCCGCCGCCGCGTTCGTGCTGACCCTGTTCGTCGGCGCGTGGTGGCTCGGCTTCGCCCGGCGCCACAAGCTCGGCAAGCAGATTCGTATTGATGGCCCCCAGAGCCATATGACCAAGATGGGCACGCCGACCATGGGCGGGGTGATGGTGGTGAGCACCGTGGTCGTGCTCACGGCCCTGTTCAACCTGGTCAACAGCCGCTCGATGCTGCTGCCCCTGGCCGTACTGGTCAGCTTCGCCGTCCTCGGCGGCGTTGACGACTGGATGTCGCTGATGGGCACCAAGTCGAAGACCCACGGCTTCACGGTGCGCTACAAGTTTCTGCTGATGATGGCCGTGGCCTTTATCGCCAGCCTGGCCCTCTACCTGCCGCCACCCTTCGGCCTCGGCCACGACGGTCTGGTGCAGATCCCCTTCGTCGGCGAGCGTAACATCGGGCCGTTCTTCATCCCGATCGCGACCCTGATCATCGTCTTCATCTCCAACGCGGTGAATATCACCGACGGCCTCGACAGCCTGGCGGGCTGGAACCTGACCCTCTGCTTCGCCGCCTACGGCGTGATGACCTTCCTGGCCGAGCCGCAGCTCACCAACCTGATGGCCTTCTGCTTCACGCTGGTGGGCGCCTGCGCCGCCTTCCTCTGGTACAACGCCCACCCGGCCCAGGTCTTCATGGGCGACCTCGGCTCTCTGGCCCTGGGCGCGACCCTGGCCGTGGTCGCCTTGCAGTCGCAGCAGTGGCTGCTGCTGCCGGTGGTCGGGATCGTCTTCGTGGTCGAGGCCTGCTCGAGCATGCTCCAGACCGGCTACTTCAAGTGGACGAAGCGCCGCTACGGCGAGGGCCGCCGGATCTTCAGGATGGCGCCCCTGCACCACCACTTCGAGCTGCTCGGCTGGAGCCAGGTGCAGGTGACCCAGCGCTTCGTGCTGGTGGGCACCGTGGCCGCGATGGTCGGCATCTCGCTGGCCCTGATCTTCGCGGCGCCCACCACCCCGCAGCAGGCCGACGCCCCCCCCGCAACCCAGGTCGTCGAGAGTGGCCCCTGAGGCCGTGGAGGCCCTTATGGATCTGCGCGGCAAGCGCGCCCTGGTGATGGGCCTCGGGGTCCATGGCGGCGGCCTCGGGGTCGCCCGCTGGCTGCTCCGCCAGGGCGCCCAGGTGACGGTGACCGACGCGGCCGACCCCGAGGCCCTGTCCGCATCGGTGGCCGTCCTCGACGAGGCCGCCGCCGCCCTCGGCGCCCAGGTGGCCTACACCCTCGGCGAGCACCGGGCCGAGGAGTTCGCCGGCGCCGACCTGGTGGTCGCCAACCCGGCCGTCCGCCCCGACTCGCCCTGGCTCGCCCACGCCCACGCCGCCGACGTGCCGGTCGAGACCGAGATGACCCTGTTCTTCCGCCGCTGCCCCGGCCCGATCTTCGGCGTGACCGGCACCAAGGGCAAGACGACCACGGCCCTGATGCTCGCCGCCATGCTGCGCGAGCGCCACCCCGGCACGGTGGTCGCCGGCAACCTGCGCGTCTCGGCCCTCGAGACCCTGGACGAGATCAGCGCCGAGACGCCCGTGGTCCTCGAGCTGTCCAGCTTCCAGCTCGAGCGCCTGGGGGCCGCCGGCCTCAGCCCCCGCTACAGCCTGGTGACCAACCTCTCGCCCGACCACCTCGACTGGCACGGCTCGTTCGACGCCTACGCGGCCGCCAAGCGCCAGATCTACTGGCACCAGGCCCCCGACGATGTGGTCGCCCTCAACGGGGCCGACGACGGCACCGCCGAGCACCTGCCCGTGTGGGACCTGGAGGCGGGCCGCGAGCGCCGCGGCGGCCGGGTGATCTGGGTCGGCGCGGGCCCCGCCTGGTCGCGCCTGCGCAGCCGCTTCCCGCACCCCTTCGTGCGGGTGGTTGACACCAGGGTCGAGCGCCGCCGCGACGAGGTCCTCTGGTCCGACGCGCGCGGGGTCTTCGGCCCGCCCACCGAGTGGCACGGCGAGGAGCTGTTCACGCCGGGCGACCTGCGGCTGCCCGGGGCCCACAACCTCTACAACGCGATGCTGGCCGCGGCCCTGGCCCGGGCCTACGGGGTCGAGGGCGAGGCGATCAGGGCGGCCCTCGCGGGCTTCGCCGGCGTCGAGCACCGCCTCGAGCCGGTGCGCGAGCTGGACGGGG
>DAOLDO010000562.1:0-4798 GCA_035327325.1 Chloroflexaceae bacterium
CTGTATAATGGCGCGGTGCGCGCCCGCGTCGTGGCGCCGCTTTGTGTGTCGTTATGGGCCTAGCCGACTTACAACCGGACTCTCTCCCCAGGCGCCGGGCGCGCCAGGCGCCCCTCGTCGAGCGCGGCGCCCTGGCCGTGCTGACCTCGCTGCTCCTGGCGCTGCTGCTGAGCCTCGCCGTCGGCGCGATGGCCTACCAGGCCCCGCCCGCCGGTCGCGTGCTGGTGGGCTGGCTCGGCGACCGCCTCTTCCTCGGCGCCACCGCGGGCCTCGGCGCTGACGCGGTGGAGCGCGGCGACTTCTTCGCCGACGACCTGACCCCCGGCTCGCCCACGGGCCGCAGCCGCTGGACGCGCGAGCACGCCCGGGTCACGCTGCCCAACGTGGGCGCCGGCGCCAGCCTCGAGTTGACCCTGGTCGCCCAGGGCTGGCCCGCCGACGTGGTGGGCGCCCCGGTGGCGCAGCCGGTGGTGACGGTGCGCGCCGACGGCGTGACGGTCGGCAGCTTCCAGCCCACCCCCGAGTGGCGGCCCTACAGCTTCACGGTGCCCGCCGCGGCCCGCGCCGGCGGCGATCTGCGGGTTGACCTGGAGGCTTCCCAAACCTTCACCGACACGGTCAGCTTCGGCGCCGACCCGCGGCCCAAGGGCCTGCGCCTGGCCGAGCTGCGCGTGCGGGCCGTGGCCGCAGACCCCGCGGCGGTCTACCAGCCCGCGTGGCGCGCCGTGGGGCTGCTGGGCGCCTGCGCGCTGCTGCTCTACCTGCTGCTGGCGCGCCTGCTGCGCTCGACGCCTGCGGTGTTCGCGGCCACCAGCCTGGGCGTGGCCCTGGCCGGCGTGGGTCTGGCCACGGCCCGGATCTGGATGGGCGCGGCGCTCAGCGTGGCCCTGCTGGCCCTGGCGGCCCTGCTGGCCCTGGCCTGGCAGCGCGAGCTGCTCGGCCTCGCCAGGGGGCTGGTGCGGCGCTACGCCTACGGCCGGGCCCTGGGCTACGGGCTCACGGCGGCGGCCCTGGTGCTGCTCGGCTACGCCCTGGCCGGGCTCTTCGGCTGGATGGGCGCCTTCGGGCAGCCCCTATTCTGGCGGATCTTCCCCGACTCGCTGCTCTTTGGCCTGCTCGGCGCGGGGCTGCTGGCCCTGGTCTTCGTGCTGGGGCGCGACGGCCTGCCGCGCCTGGCCGACGGCATCGTGGGGGCGATCGGCTCGCGCCGGGGCGCGCTCGCGCTGCTCGCCGGGTTCGGCCTGATCTGGCTCGGCTACGAGGCCTGGGTGATCGCCGGCCTGCCCTACGTCGGCCACGCCGACTACGCGGACAACGCCGTGGTGGCGCGCAACCTGGCCGCCGGGCGCGGCTGGGTGGTTGATTACGTGACCCAGTTCTACCGGCTGAGCGACGGCACGACGCGGCCCCAGGAGACCTGGCCGCTGCTCCAGCCGGTCTGGATCGCGCCCTTCTTCCTGGCCCTCGGCCCGAGCGACTGGGCGGCCAAGCTGCCCAACCTGGCCTTCAACCTGGCCCTGCTGGTCCTGGTCTACACGATCGGCGCGCGGGTCTGGGACCGGCGGGTGGGGCTGACGGCGGCGGTCTTCACGCTGACCAACTACCTCTTCTTCCGGCTGACGATCTACGCCACCAGCGACCTGGCCTTCGTGGTCTTCAGCGTCGGGGCGCTGTATGGGCTGTACCGTTACGCGGAGGACCAAGGACAAAAGACTAACGACCAAAGCCGGGCAGCGGACGGCGAGGGAAAGACTGGTCTTTGGACTTTGGTCTCTGGTCTGCGCTACCTGCTCCTCTCGGGCCTGCTCACCGGCCTGATGATGCTGCAGAAGCCGTCCGGGGCGATGATCGCCCTGGGGATGGGGCTGTGGTTCCTGGCGCGGCGCCGGCCGGCCGACTGGGGCGCCCTGACGCCGCGGCGGGCCTGGGCCCTGATCGCGCCGGTGGCGGCGTGGACGGCGATCGCCCTGCTGGTACTCTCGCCCTACCTGGCCCGCAACATGCTGCTCTTCGGCACGCCGGTCTACTCGACCGAGAGCAAGGACGCCTGGGTGCTGGGCTACCTGGGCACCAGCGGCGACGCCTGGGAGGAGATCTACCGGGTCTTCACGCCCGAGCTTGGCGGGTCGGGGCTGCCCGACCGCAGCTGGATCCTGCGCTGGGGCTTCGACAAGACGCTGGCGAAGCTGGCGACCCAGGCCGAGGAGCTGCGCGACTACCTGATGCCGGTCTGGCATGGCCTGCCCGAGGGCCTGGCCTGGCTCTTCGGCGACAGCGAGCGCAAGAACCTGGCCTCGGACCTTGGCGCCTGGCTGGCCCTGGTCGGCGTCGTAGGGGCGCTGCGCTTCCGCCGGCGGCTGCTGGGGCTGCTGGCGCTGGCCTACGCGCCCTACGTGGTCTTCATGCTGACCTACTGGCGCACCGACGAGCACCGCTACTGGGTGATGCTGGTGCCCTGGCTGGCCCTGTTCGGCGCCTGGGCGATCTGGGGCGGCTACGACAAGCTGGCGGCGGTGGGCGACCGGCGCTGGGCGCCCCTGGGCCTGATCCTGGCCCTGGCGGCGGTCGTCGGTGTGGTGGGCTTCTCGCGGCCGGACATCGCCAACAAGGTGCGCAACGAGCCGGCGGTCTGGGCGCCCGACCTGGCGGCCTACAGCTGGCTCGACGCGAACGTGCCGGCCGGGGCGGTGGTGATGACCCGCATCCCCTGGCAGCTCAACTGGCACACCGAGCGCCCGGCGGTGATGATCCCGAACACGCCCGACCGCGCGGTGCTGCTGGCGATCGCGCGCCACTACGGGGCCGAGTACCTGGCGCTGGAGAACCAGCAGCGGGTCAAGGGCGACGCGGGCCGGCTGCTGGCCCCGCTGCTGGACCACGACAACCAGGTGGGCCAGGTGATTGACGGCTTCGAGCTGGTCTACGCCAGCCCGACGGAGGACTTCCGCGCCTTTATCTACCGCATCCCGGCGGAGTGAGTGACAGCGCGTATGCGCATTCTGATGCTGGCCTCGTCGTTCCCCAAGTGGCCCGGCGAGACGACGGCGCCCTTTATCGAAGAGATCGCGGCGGGCGTGGCGGCCCGGGGCCACGGCGTGACCCTGCTGCTGCCGCACCACCCCGAGCTGCGGCGCGAGCCCGAGGAGCGGGGCGTGCGCCTGCGGGCTTACAGCTACGCGCCGCACCCCGCCCTGAATGTGTGGGGCTACGCCCAGTCGCTGCTGAGCGACACGCAGATCAAGCGGCGCACCCTGGCGGCCGCGCCCTTCGCCCTGGTCGCCTCGCTCGCCGCCGTGGCCCGCGAGCTTGCCGCCGCCCGGCGGGCGGGCCGGCCCTACGACGTGGTGCAGGCCCACTGGGTGTTGCCCAATGGCCCGCCCGCGGCCCTGCCCGCGGCGCTGTTCGGGACGCCCCTGGCCGTGAGCCTGCACGGCAGCGACATCTACCTGGCCGAGCGCCACTGGGCCCTTTCCCTGGCGGCCGCCGGCGCCTTCCGGGCGGCGGAGGTGGTGACGGCGTGCAGCGGCGACCTGCGGGCGCGTGCCGTGGTCCTGGGCGCCGCCCCGGCGGCCAGCTGCGTAATCCCCTACGGCGTGAACCCGCACCAGTTCCGGCCCGACCCCGCGGCCCATGCCGCCGTGCGCGCCGAGCTCGGCCTGGCCGAGGGCGCGCCGCTGGTGCTGGGCCTGGGGCGCCTGGTGGCGAAGAAGGGCTTCGGCGTGCTGCTCGATGCCTGGCCGGCGGTGCTGCGGGCGCGCCCGGGTGCGACCCTGGCGATCGTCGGCTACGGCGACCTGCGCGAGCCCCTCGAGCGGCAGGCGGCCGCGCTGGGCGTCGGCGGGAGCGTGCGCTTCACGGGCCAGCTCGAGCGCGAGCGGGCCGCGGCCTACGTGGCGGCCGCCGACGTCTTCGCGCTGCCGATCGTGCGCGAGGGGGTGGACGGGCTGCCCAACGTGCTGCTCGAGGCCATGGGCGCCGGGCGGGCCGTGGTCGCCTCGTGCGTGGCCGGCGTGCCCGACGTGGTGGACGACGGCGTGCACGGCCTGGTGGTGCCCGAGCGCGACCCGGCGGCCCTGGCGGCGGCGATCGGGCGGCTGCTGGCCGACCCGGAGCTGGCCGGGCGGCTTGGCGCGGCGGCGCGGGCCCGCGTCGAGCGCGAGCTGACCTGGGAGCGGGCGGCCGAGCGCTACGAGGCGGCCCTGGCCGCGGCGGCGGGGGCGGGCCGGCGCCGTGGCTGACCTGAAGCTCGGGGGGCTCCTGTCTCCCCAGAAGCTCGCTTCCAGGGGGGGCCGTGGGAGAACCTGGTCCCCCCACATCCTCCTCGTCTGCCTGGGGCTGTTCGCGCTCGCGCTGCTCGCGCGGCTCTACAGGCTGGACGCCCAGAGCCTCTGGCTGGACGAGGGGAGCAGCTGGGAGCTGAGCCGGGCCGGCTGGGGCTTCCTGCTGGGCGAGCTGCTGAACCCGAGCGCGGCCTACCCGCTCTACCACCTGCTGCTCAAGGGCTGGATGGCCCTCTTCGGCGACAGCGAGGCGGCCCTGCGCATGCCCTCGGCCCTGGCCGGGGCCCTGGCGGTGCCGGCGATCTACATGGCCGCCCGGGAGCTCGAGCGGCTGCGCCCGCCTGGGGGACCCGGCGATCCACCTGGCCATGGCTCAGATACGCCTTTCCGTCTGGCGCCGGCGCAGACCTCACCCCCCGGCCCCCTCTCCCCCGACGCAGGAGCTGTGGCGGGGGCGGGGGGCGGCGCTCCTGGCCTCGCCGGCTCGGCCTACGGGGTTGCGGCGGCCGCGCTTGGGG
>DAOLDO010000563.1:0-4789 GCA_035327325.1 Chloroflexaceae bacterium
GTGCGCGAGGCAGTGCTCGCCACGGCCGCCCCCATCGTGGCCGTGAGCCCCATCGTCGGGGGCGCCGCGGTCAAGGGCCCTGCCGCCCCGCTGATGCGCGCCACGGGCCACGAGGTCTCGGCCCTGGGCGTGGCCCGCATCTACGCCGAGTTCGCCGACGGCATGGTGATTGACCAGGTTGACGCGGCCCTGGCCCCCGCGGTCGAGGCCCTGGGCCTGCGGGCCGCCGTCACCGACACGATCATGCGCGGCCCCGCCGAGAAGGCCCACCTGGCGGGCGCTGCCCTCGCGCTGGCCAGGGCCATCGCCCGATGAGCCTGCACGCGATCGTGCCCGTCAAGGCCCTCGACCGCGCCAAGAGCCGGCTCGCCGGCGCGCTCGCCCCCGCCGAGCGGCGGGCCCTGGTGCTCGAGATGCTGGCCCGCGTCGTCGCCGCCCTGCGCGACCCGGCCGCCCCCGTCGCGGCGGTCTGGCTGGTCAGCGCCGACCCGACGGCCCTGGGTCTCGCCGCGGCCTGGGGCGCCCGCCCCCTGCGCGAGGCCGCGGGCGAGCTGAACGGCGCCCTGGAGCAGGCCCGCGGCGCGGCCCTCGCCACGGGCGCCGAGGCCCTGCTCGTCCTCCCCGGCGACGTGCCCCTGGTCACGCCCGCCGACATCGCCGCCATGGCCGGGCTCCTGCGCGACGGGGCCGACGTGACCCTGGCCACGGACGCGGAGGGCAGCGGCACCAACGCCCTCGGCCTGCGCCGCGGCGCCGACCTGCCCTTCAGCTTCGGGCCGGCCAGCGCCGCGCGCCACGCCGCCGCGGCCGCGGCACGGGGCCTGCTCCTGCGCCGCTACAGCTCGCCCACCCTCGCCCTCGACGTTGACGGCCCCGAGAGCCTCGCCCGCTACCGCGCCCTGGCCCCCGCGCCACCCGCCCGCGCCGTCGGGTAGGCCAACGCGGGCCGGTGTATACTGGGAGCAAGCGCTTCCGCCAGGAAAGGACAGTCCCTTGCCACAGATCGGTCTCTCCGCGGCCCTCGAGCAGTTCCACCCCAGCGAGCTGCTCGAGCACTGCCGGCTCGCCGAGGCCCACGGCTTCCAGGGCGTGATGGCCGCCGACCACTTCCAGCCCTGGGTGCCCGCCCAGGGCCACAACGCCTACGCCTACAGCTGGATGGGCGCCCTCGGCACGGTCACGCAGGGCGACTTCGGCCCAGGCGTCACCTGCCCGAGCTTCCGCACCCACCCCTCGGTGATCGCCCACGCCGCCGCCACCCTCGGCGCGATGTTCCCCGGCCGCTTCTGGCTCGGCCTCGGCAGCGGCGAGCTGCTCAACGAGAACGTCGTCGCGGGCGAGTGGCCCGAGCCGCTCATTCGCTTCGAGATGCTCCAGGAGGCCACCGAGATCATCCAGCGGCTGCTCAGCGGCAAGGAGGTGCGCTACCGCGGCCGCTACTACCAGATGAACAAGGTCCGCCTGTGGACCTTGCCGGAGCAGAAGGTGCCGGTCTACATCGCCGCCACAGGCCCGCAGACCCTCAAGTGGGCCGGCAAGACGTGCGACGGCCTGATCACCCCCGGGGCCAGCCACGAGAAGCTGCGCGGCATCCTCGAGAGCTTCGCCGCCGGCGCCCGCGAGGCCGGCAAGGACCCGGCGGCCATGCCCAAGCTCCTGCAGCTCCACGTCTCCTGGGCCGAGACGGACGAGGAGGCCATGCAGAGCGCTATCGTTGAATGGCCGAACGGCGGCATGAACTTCCCTAAGCAGGATATCCGCTCCCCCGAGGACTTCGCCGCCATGGCGCGGCTGGTTCGCCCGGAGCACTTCAAGGGCCGCGTGCTGATCTCCTCCGACCTCGAGCAGCACCGGGCCCACCTGCAGGGCTTCCTCGACCTCGGCTTCGACGCGATCTACGTCCACAACGTCGGCCGCAACCAGGAGCAGTGGATCAAGGCTTACGGCGAGCACGTGATTCCCAGGCTGAAATAATCCTGGGGGGCAATACCGCTGGAACGGTGGACAGGTCTTCACCACGAAGCGCACGAAGGCCGCGAAGGCCAGGAGCGCGCCGCGTGCATCACCTGCTCGCCCCAGCCGTACGTGTGGCTGAGGAGGACTCGTAGCGGCAGAGCGTCGCTCATACTTCGTGCGCTTCGTGGCCTTCGTGGTGAACAGCGCAGCGCCCGTCAAGCGGGCCATGCCAGGAGCCGAACAATGCCGTTCAGGCGCATCCTGATCGCCAACCGGGGCGAGATCGCCGTCCGCATCATCAGGTCCTGCCGCGAGCTCGGCATCAGCCCCGTGACCGTCTACTCCGAGGCCGACGCCCGGGCGCTGCATGTGCGCCTGGCCGACGCCGCCGTCTGCATCGGCCCGCCGGCGGCCGCCCAGAGCTACCTGCGCGGCGAGGCGATCGTCACCGCCGCCCGCGAGCTCGGCGCCGAGGCCGTGCACCCGGGCTACGGCTTCCTCTCCGAAAACGCGGGCTTCGCGCGGCTCTGCCGCGATGCGGGGCTGGTCTTCATCGGCCCACCCGCAGAGGCGATCGAGGCCATGGGCGGCAAGATCGGAGCGCGCGGGCTGGCCCAGGGTGCCGGCGTGCCGGTCGTGCCGGGCTACGACGGCGCTGACCAGTCGGACGAGCGCCTGTTCGCCGAGGCCGGGCGGATCGGCTACCCCCTGCTGATCAAAGCCAGTTCCGGCGGCGGCGGCAAGGGCATGCGCACCGTCCACGAGCCGGGCGCCTTCGCCGACGCCCTGGCCGGGGCCCGCCGCGAGGCGCGGGCCGCCTTCGGCGACGAGACGGTCTTCCTCGAGCGCCTGATCCTCAGACCGCGCCATGTCGAGATCCAGATCCTGGCCGATGGCCACGGCAACACGCTCTACCTGGGCGAGCGCGAGTGCTCGATCCAGCGGCGCCACCAGAAGATCCTCGAGGAGGCGCCCTCGCCCGCCCTCACCCCCGCCCTGCGCGCGGAGATGGGCGAGGCCGCCGTGCGCGCCGCCCGCGCCGCGGGCTACGTCAACGCCGGCACCGTCGAGTTCGTGCTCGACCAGGGCGGCCAGTTCTACTTCCTCGAGATGAACACGCGCATCCAGGTCGAGCACCCCGTCACCGAGCTGGTCGCCGGCCTCGACCTGGTGCGCTGGCAGATCGCGATCGCCGCCGGCGCCCCGCTGCCCTTCGGCCAGGAGGACGTGCGCCTGCGCGGCCACGCAATCGAGGCCCGCCTCTACGCCGAGGACCCCGCCACCTACCTGCCCGCCGTCGGCCGCCTGGCCCTCTTCGACCCGCCCCTCGGGCCCGGCGTGCGCGTGGACGCGGGGCTGACCACCGGCGACGAGGTGACCGTCCACTACGACCCGATGCTCGCCAAGCTAATTGTCCACGGCGAGGACCGGGCCGCCGCCGTGGCCCGCCTGGGCCGCGCCCTCGACGACTTCGCGGTGCTCGGGCTCACCACCAACCTGCCGCTGCTGCGGGCCCTGGCCGCCCACCCCGCCTACGCCGCGGGCGACACCCACACCGGCTTCCTCGCCGAGCACCCCCTCGACCTCGGCCGCCCCGCCGACCCGCCCGACGAGGTCCTGGCCGCCGCGGCCCTGCTGGCCCGGCAGGAGGACGGCGCGGCCCGACCCGCGGGCGACCCGTTCGCGGGCCACTGGCGCGCCGGCGGCGGGGCCCTGCCGGTCAGGCTGCTCTGCGACGGCAAGGAGCACACGGTCCTGACGAGCGGGGCCGGGGCGGAGCGCGAGCTGCGGATCGAAGGGCGGAGCCACAGGGCCGCCCTCGCCGAGGGGGCGCCGGGCGAGCTGCTGCTCACGCTCGACGGCCAGCCGACCCGCCTGCGCTTCGCGCGCGACGAGGGCGGCGACCTGCTGGTGGGCTGGCGCGGCGAGGCGTACAGGCTGGCCCGCCCGGCGCCCCTGAGCGCCGACAGCGCCGCCAGGGCCGGGGGCGGCCACGACGGCGCCAGCCTCACCGCGCCCATGCCCGGCACCCTGGTGCGCGTGCTGGTCGGCGAGGGCGAGGCCGTGCGCGAGGGCCAGGCCCTGCTCATCCTCGAGGCCATGAAGATGGAGCACACCGTGGTCGCGCCCTACGCCGGCACCGTGCGCCGCCTGCCCTTCGGCCAGGGCAGCAGCGTGGCCGGCGGCGCCAGCCTGGTCGAGCTCGATCCCGAGGGGCCGTAGGACGGGGCGGGCTAGTAGGCCGGCCCAGACAGAGGACCAATAGCTTATGGGCGCCGGCGCCGGCTCCAGTTAAAATGGAGTTTGGGCTGTGCCAGACGGCACGGTCGCGCGCTGGCCCCCACCCGGGGCCAAGGAGAGAGCGGTGGTCACCAGCAAGCAGCTCCCCGGGGGCTCAGCCTCATCCAGGCCAAGGCGCCGCAGCATGGGCGGCGCGAGCGTTGTCTTCGCGCTGTTCCTCCTGCTGGTCGGCACGCTGGGCCTGGCTGGCATCGGGCTCTTCGCCCCGACGCGGCTCGCCACCGTCCACGAGCAGACCCTGGGCCTGCTCCACGGCGGCATCGCCGCGGTGGATGAGCAGACCTACGTGGACGGCTGCGTGGCCGTCGCGGGCGTCGAGGGTCTGCGCGCCGTCGCCCGCACCCACCGCACTGTCAGTTTCAACGACGGGACGACCCTGCAGGTGGTGTTCAGCGGCAGGCCCGAGCAGACGAATGCGTGCCCCTAGGGCACGAGCTTGCGGATCATAGAGGGGCCGTCGCCCCCTCCACCCCCTTGCGTGAGGGGCCGCCGCCGGCCCCTCACACTCCCCGCGCGGGGGGCGCTGCCCCCT
>DAOLDO010000564.1:0-4789 GCA_035327325.1 Chloroflexaceae bacterium
GCGCAGGCCGGTGACGCCCGCCATGGCCAGCACGCGCCCCACCCCCGCCGCGGCCACCCGCGGGCTGTTGGTCTGCTCCGAGAGGTGGGCCAGCCAGACGTCGCAGGGGCCGTCGCAGGCGCGGGCCAGCAGCTCGCCGCACTGCACATTGTCGAGGTGGCCGCGCGGCCCGTAGATGCGCTCCTGGATGGCCCAGGGGTAGGGCGAGGCCCGCAGCAGCTCGCGGTCGTGGTTGGCCTCGACCACCACAAGGTCGGCGCCGCGCAGGGCCGCCACTGTCTCGGCCGACCAGCTCCCGAGGTCCACGGCGATGGCGGCCGTGGCGTCGCCGTCGCTCACCCTGTAGCCGACCGGGTCGGCGGCGTCGTGGCTCACGCGGAAGCTGCGCAGCTCGAAGGGGCCGACCTGGGCCAGCTCGCCCACGGGCAGCAGCTCGACGGGCGCGCCGGCCAGCTCGTCGCCGAGGGCGTCGCGGGTGGCCTGGTTGCAAACCACGGGGACGCCGTGGCGCCTGGCCAGGGCCGCCGCGCTGAGGGCGTGGTCGCCGTGCTCGTGGGTCAGGACCAAGGCGCGGATCTGCCGCGGCTCGACGCCCTGGTAGCGCAGCAGGCCCTCGAGGGTGCGCAGGGCGATGCCGCAATCAACCAGGAGGGCCGCGTCGCCGCGGCGCAGCAGCAGGGCGTTGCCGCTGCTGCCGCTCGCCAGGGATGTGACGGTGAGGCTCACGCCTCGTCCGCCCAGCGGGCCAGGATCTGGCGGGCGGCGCGGGCGGCGGCGGCGCGGTGGCTGATCTGGTTTTTGCGCTCGGCGGGCAGCTCGGCCATGGTGGCGTCCTCGTCGAGCAGGTAGAAGAGCGGGTCGTAGCCGAAGCCGCCGCTGCCCCTGGGCTCGAGCTCGATCACGCCGGGCAAGGTACCCTCGGCCAACTCGGTGGGGTGGCCGGGGCGGGCCAGGGCGATCACGCAGACGAAGCGAGCCAGGCGCTCGTGCCAGGGCACGCCCCGCAGCTGGTCGAGCAGGTAGCGCAGCTGGGCCTCGCCCTTCACGCCGCCGTAGCGCGCCGAGTAGACCCCCGGGGCGCCGCCGAGGGCCGCCACCTCCAGGCCGCTGTCGTCGGCAAGGGTGGGCAGGCCGCTCATGGCCATGTATGCCTCGGCCTTCAGGGCGGCGTTGGCCGCGAAGGTCTCGCCCGTCTCCTCGACCTCGTCGGGGATGCCAAGCTCGTCGAGGGTGCGCAGGGCCAGGCCCAGGCCGTCGAAGATGGCGGCGAACTCGCGCAGCTTGCCGGGGTTGCGCGTGGCGATCAGCAGCTCGTGCATAGCCCTACTGGAAGGCCCCCTTGGCGCTCGTGGGCCAGGCGGCCACGTGGGGCGCCCGTACCCGCCTCAGTCGGTCGTAGGGCGGGCCCGTGGGGGCGCCTGTACCCGCCTCGATCGGTCGTAAGGGCGGCCCAGCGTGGCCGCCCCTCGCTAGCTCGCCCTCATGCCCCTAGAATGTACGGCCAGAGCCCATCCCTGTCAAGGCACAATTGACGCTCACCACCCCTTGAAGTACAATCTAGCCGCTTGTGCGCCAGCGACGCGCGGCGGCCCCCGCCCCGCGCCAGGATGCGATGAATAAAGTCTCGACCGAGGGCGGCGCCGTGGCCGCGCCCGCCGCCCAACCCAGCGTCGCCCGCGAGCTGCTGCGGGCCATGCGCCCGCGCCAGTGGGTGAAGAACGCCTTCGTCTTCGCCGCGATCGCCTTCTCCGAAGAGCGCCTGTGGCAGTTCTGGCGCGCCGGAGACGACGCGCCCGGCCCATGGCCGCTCCTGCGCGTGATCGGCGCCTTCGTGGCCTTCTGCATGGCCGCCAGCGCGATCTACCTGGTCAACGACCTGGTGGATATCGAGAAGGACCGGGCCCACCCCAAGAAGCGCAACCGCCCCTTCGCCTCGGGCCGCCTGAGCCCGCGCGTCGGCATGGCCGCCGCCGTGGCCCTGATCGTCGCCGTCTTCCCCCTCGCCCTGGCCCTCGACAGCGACGGCGGCGCCCTCGAGTGGGGCTTCCTCGGCGTCCTGATCACCTACATCGCCATCCAGGGCTTTCTCTACACCTACTGGCTCAAGAACGTCGTCATCCTCGACATCCTCATCCTCGCCGCCGGCTTCGTCCTGCGCGCCATCGGCGGCGGCACCGTCATTGACATCTGGATCACGCCCTGGCTCCTGCTCTGCATGCTGCTCCTGGCCCTCTTCCTCGGCATCGGCAAGCGCCGCCACGAGCTGACCCTGCTCGAGGGGGGCGCCGGCGAGCACCGGCGCATCCTCCAGGAGTACTCGGTGCCAATGCTCGACCAGATGATGTCGATCGTCACCGCCAGCATCATCATGGCCTACAGCATCACCGCCTTCCTGGCCCCCGTCGCCCCGCAGGAGCCCTACCCGATGCTGATGGCCACCATCCCCTTCGTGATCTACGCCATCTTCCGCTACCTCTACCTGATCTACCAGCGCGGCGAGGGCGGCGCCCCCGACGAGCTGATCCTCAAGGACCTGCCCCTCGCCGGGAGCGTGGTCCTCTGGGGCGTCACGGTCCTCGGCGTGCTGCTGCTCTTCCCGAAGTAAGGGGCCCCGCCCCCGATGTACACCTTCGTCAAGCTCGGCGGCTCGGTGATCACCGACAAGGCGGGGCAGGAGGCCGCCGACCTGCCCGTGATCGCGCGCCTGGCCGCCGAGGTGGCCGCCGCCCGCGCCGCACGCCCCCGCCTGCCAATCGTGCTCGGCCACGGCAGCGGCTCGTTCGGCCACCACTACGCGGCCCGCTACGGCGTGCACCGCGGCCTGCCGCCCGGCGCAGACTACGCCGGCTTCGCGCTCACCGCCGCGGCCGCCCTGCGCCTCAACCGCATCGTCGTTGACGCCCTGCTCGCCGCCGGGGTGCCCGCCCTGTCCCTCCAGCCCTCGGCCAGCCTGTGGGCCGGCGCCGGCCAGATCATCGCGTGGGACACCGCCCACCTCGGCCGCGCCCTCGGCCACGGCCTCGTCCCCGTCGTCCACGGCGACGTGGCCTTCGACGAGGCCCAGGGCAGCGCGATCATCTCCACCGAGGCCCTGCTCGCCCACCTGGCCGAGCGGACCGAGCTGCGCCCCGACCGCGTGGTCCTGGTCGGCGAGGACGCCGTCTACACCGCCGACCCGCGGCGCGACCCGGCGGCCCGCCGCGTCCCCCTGATCACCGCCGCCAACCTGGCCGAGGCCCTCGGCGGCGCCGACGGCTCCCACGCCGTAGACGTCACCGGCGGCATGCGCAGCAAGCTCGAGCTGATGTGGCGCCTCGTCCAGCGCCTCCCCGGCCTCGAGGTGCGCCTGGTCGGCCCCGCCCCCGGCAACCTGCGGGCCGCCCTGCTCGGCGAGCCCCTCGACACCGGCACGACGATCCGCGCGAGCTAGTACGCTAAAGCGATGGTGAGCGCAGGTTGGGGCGCCCCAGCGTGGGCGCCCACGTTGGGGCGCCCTTACCCTCATCTCCCCAGGGTCACGCCACTAGCCACACAGGCGCAAGGACACCCGGGCTATAATGCGCCTGATCGTCGTACCTGTTCGTGGTGAGCCACCCATGCGCCCAGACGAGTTCATCGCCCGCCGCCGCGCCGGCTGGGAGCGCCTCGACGCCCTGCTGGCCCGCGCCGGCGCCGGCCTCGGCGGCCTCTCGGCCGAGGAGCTGCGCGAGCTCGGCCGCCTCTACCGGCAGGCCGCCAGCGACCTGGCCGTCGCCCGCCGCGACCTGCCCGGCCACCCCGTCGTCGCCTTCCTCAACGGCCTCGTCGCCCGCGGGCACGGCGCCGTCTACCGCGAGAGCGGCGCCGGCGGGGCCGCCCGCCTGCGCGCCTTCTTCGCCGCCGACTTCCCCCGCGCCTTCCGCGCCACCTGGCCCGCCACCCTCGCCGCCTTCCTCATGTTCCTCATCCCCGCCCTGGCGGGCTTCGTCGCCACCTACCAGGACCCCACCCTCGCCGCCGCGCTGCTCCCCGGCACCGAGCGCATCGTCGAGGAGGTGCAGGCCGGCAACGAGTGGTGGCTGCGCATCAACGAGGAGGGCCGCGCCCAGGCCTCGGCCGAGATCATGACCAACAACATCGGCGTGGCCTTCAGGGCCTTCGCCGGCGGCGTGGTCTTCGGCGTCTACACCCTCTACATCCTGGCCCTCAACGGCCTGCTCCTCGGCATCGTCGCCGGGGCGGCCCAGCGCTTCGACTTCGCCGGCAACCTCTGGGGCTTCGTCGCCGCCCACGGCGTGGTCGAGCTGAGCGTGATCTTCATCGCCGGCGGCGCCGGCCTGCAGCTCGGCTGGGCCCTGCTCAGGCCCGGCCTGCTCACCCGCCGCGCCGCCCTGGTGGTCGCCGCCCGCCGCGCCCTGCTGCTCGTCCTCGGCTGCGTGCCCCTGCTCGTGATCGCCGGCCTGATCGAGGCCTTCATCTCGCCCGCGCCCCTGCCCCTCGCCGTCAAGTTCGCCGTCGCCCTCGCCTCAGGGGTGGCGCTCTACCTCTACCTGCTCGGCGTCGGGCGCGCGTAGGGGCGCATGGCCCTGCGCCGCCCCTACGGCAGCAGCCGGATCCACTCCACCACCACCGTCCCCCCGTCCCCCGCCGCCACCGGGTCGAGGCGCAGGCCCGTCACCGGGCCCGCCCACCCCGGCGTGTCGCGCAGGTCGAGCCTGTAGGTGTGGGGCCCCGGCCCCGCCTCGAGGCGCCAGCGGACCGAGCGGGCCTCGTCCACCTGCCCCGCCGCGTCGCGGAAGAAGAGCTGCGC
>DAOLDO010000565.1:0-2349 GCA_035327325.1 Chloroflexaceae bacterium
GTCGGCAGAAGGTCACCCGCCGATGTCCACTACCACGGTTGAAGTGCTTGTCCCGCCGCCCGGCCTCGCCGACCCGGCCGACCCGTTCCGGTACGGCTGGCGCTACGTGCAGCACGACTCCGGTGACGGCAACATCACCGTCGAGCAGGTGCCGCTAACGCTGGAGGATATCTTGCACCCCGAGGAGGGCGATCAGGTGACCCATAGTGACGCCCACCAGCGCCGGCGCCGCTACCTCTGCAATATCTTCGAGGCGCGGCTGATCCATGACTCGCAGGCCGTCGTGCTGGATGACGTGCGGGTGAAGTGGGATCTGCCCGAGCTGAAGCCGCACGGCCCCGACATCATGGTGGTGCTCGGCGTGCGCGAGCGGAAGAACTGGAGCACCTTCGACGTGGCCCTGGAGGGCGTCCGGCCAGCGGTGATCGTGGAGATCACCTCCCCAGAAACCCGGGCGCTCGACCTGAGCGTGAAACTGGACGAGTACGACCTGGCCGGCGTGCCGCTCTACATCATCGTCGACACCGTGCAGCGCCGCGGCCAGGAGGTGCTGCGCCTGCTGGGCTACCGCCAGACAGACACCGCCTATGAGGTTTTGCCGCCCGATGATCAGGGCAGGCTCTACCTTGAGCCGCTCCGGCTCTCCCTGGGGGTGAGCGCGGGCGAGCTCGTCTGCTACGACGAGGCGGGCACCGCGCTTGAGGACTACCCTGCCGTCGTAGCGGCGCGAGCCGCCGCCGAAGCGCGGGCCAGCGAGGCGGAGGCACGGCTACGGACCATTGAGGCCGAGCTGGCCAGGCTGCGCGGAGAGCCAGCGCCGGAAGCGTGATACCTCCCAACGCTAGAAGCGTTGGGCTTCCTCCTTCGTCGCGTCGAGCCTGCGCTTGGCAGGAGTTACCAACACTCAGGAGGCGTTTATACTCTCCGGGCATCCCTCGGCGAGTAGGAGTCTCAGCCCCTCATCTCGAATGTTCCGTGCCGCATTGAGGTCTCGATCGTGCGCGACCCCACAGCTACATGTCCATTCCCGGTCTGACAGCGTGAGGTCGCTGTTGATGCTGCCACACGCCGCACAGAGCCGCGACGAGGGGAAGAAGCGCCCAATCACCACCAGATGCTTCCGCTGCCAGCGTGCCTTGTAGGTGAGCTGGAAGCGTAGCATCGCCCAACCCGCATCGTGAACGCTTTTGGCCAGGTTGGTTCTCCCGAGGCCCTTCACGTTCAGGTCTTCGAGTACGACCGCATCGTGCTCACGCATGAGCCTGGAGGAAAGTTTGTGGAGGTGGTCGGCCCGCTGGTTGGTGACCCTCCGATGCTGGCGGGCGACCTTCACGCGGACCTTGTCGCGTTTCTTGCTGCCCCGCTGACAGCGGGACAGGTGGCGCTGGAGACGCTTCAGCTTGCGCTCGGCACGGCGGTAGTGCTTGGGGGCTGGAACGCGCCGCCCGTCACTCATCACGGCCAGGTCTTTGAGGCCCGCATCTACCCCCACCACCCGCTCGGGAGTGGGTAGGAGCAGGGGTGTATCGGACAGTTCGAAGTGGACGACCAGGGTGACGTACCAGGCCCCGGTCGCGTCCTGCTTGAACGTTGCACTCTTAACCGTGCCCTCTAGCGGTCGATGCAGCACCAGCCTGACCAGGCCGACCTTCGGCACCGAGAGCCGGTCGCCCACGAGTGTCACCCGCTGCGGGATACGAAAGGTCGGCGTCTCACGCTTCTTGGAGCGGAAGCGCGGGAACTTCGCCCGCCGAGCGAAGAAGGCCCGAAACGCTTTGTCCAGATCACGGATCGCCTGTTGGAGCGACTGCGAGTCCATCTCGCGCAGCCAGGCTGTTTCAGGCTGGTGCTTGAGCTGCGCGACCTCCGCGCACAACTCGGTCACGCTCAGGCTCTTGCCCGTCGTCTTGTAGTGCGTTATCCGTCGAGCAAGCGCGTAGTTGTAGACCCACCTCCTCGCCCCCGCGAATTGCCAAAACCGCCCCTCCTGCTCGGGAGTAGGCAGCAGACGATAGCGGTACGCTTTCTGATAGGTGCTCATCAATATTCGCTCATCTGTTCGTGTAGTGATAGTATACCACATCAGAGGTGTTTCTGCCCATTAGAACGCCATGAAGGTAAAGCCGCTAAAGCGGGGCGTTTCATCACAAGCGTGAACGACCTGGGCTTTCGCGCCTGAAAGCGAGCATTCGTAACGAGCTGCTCCAACAGCGTCCCTGCCCACCCAATCCGGATCTCCTCCGTCCTCAATCCAGCCTATACTGGTGCTATGTGTGCACCGTATAGGCGCTGGAGGTGTGGCGTGGAGAAAGCGATCCTGCTCGCGCTGTGGGAGTACGATAGCTGGGC
>DAOLDO010000565.1:2449-4787 GCA_035327325.1 Chloroflexaceae bacterium
CCCAGCCGCGTGATCGAGGAAGCCTGAGATGGAGGCTGCAGGGAGGTTCGGGATGGCTGATACCGAGACAACCCGCAGGCTAATCGCCGAGTTCTGGGCGGCGATGCAGGCTAACGACTGGGCGGCGGCGGCCGCGCTGTTCGCCGACGACTACGTGCTCCACTGGCCGCAGTCGGGCGAGCGTATTCACGGCGCCGCCAACTTCGTTGCCATCAACCGCGCCTATCCGGCCGCCGGGCGTTGGCGCTTCACCGTCGAGCGGCTCGTGGTCGAGGGCGAGCAGGCTGTCACCGACGTCATTGTGACCGATGGAGCCGTGACGGGGCGGGCCATCACCTTCACCCTGGTGCGCGACGGCCGCATCGCCGGCCAGGTCGAGTACTGGCCCGATCCGTTCGAGGCACTAGCATGGCGAGCGGCGTGGGTTGAACGCTCCTCCAGGCAGTCAGATGCTTCCTCGACGTGAACGCTCTTGCGGCGGGCATCTGCACACACAGAAACCACGTGAGCTACCAGGTAATCTTGGTCAGCTTCGATTCCCAGTGGTAGAGGTAGAGGGTATGCTCAATCCTTCGGGCGCTCACGGCGAGGCGATCAGCCCAAGCGCGCAGTACACCGATATAGGTCAGCCACTCATCAATGCTGAAGCCTCGTCCATCCGGGTTCGTGCTGACAGCACTGTAGTGGTGGAGGACCTGCCAGGCGCGGATGTCGATGACGCCGTAGCGCTCTGGCTCAAGGATAGTCAAGATCGCGGAGGCGACCGGGATACCCACTCCGTGTAGACTAAGCAGCGTTTCTATCCGGACTCGCTCGTCGCTGGTTGCAAGCGCCCTATGGGTGAGCTGTACGATGGGCGGCTCGTCGAGTGGCTCGCCGTTTCGCTGCCAGTGGCGGCGCATCCGTTGACGCGGCTCCTTCCAGCAGCAGATCGCGAAGAACTCGTCGTAGGTGAGATGGCCGCGCTCCCGTGCCGGCCGGAGTCGCTCCATAAGCGCAGCGGTTTCAGCGTGCTCGGCGCGAACAAGCCGGGCCTCAAGCAGGCTGCGGAGATCGGGGTAGGTACGGTCGTTGGTCATTCTTGTGGCGCTCCTGCGGCGTCACGCACGGTCTACATTACAGCAGAACAGATCCAGAATCCTCGGGTAGAGATTGAGCTTGCTTACACCACCCGTTCGGCAAGCCAGGCGTGGATCGCCCAGGCTGTCTCCTTGTAGGAGCGCTCCAGCATCAGGTCGTGGCCAGCGCCAGAAACCTCGACATACTCACAGCCGTAGTGCTCGGCGGCCCGGCGTTGGTAGATCACCGGGATAGCGAGATCAGCTTCGGCGCCGACAATCAAGGTGGGCGAGTGGGCCTCGGGGGCCGGATGCCAGCCGAAGTGGGGGGCGTACTGGGCCAACACCAGAGCCGACTCCGGGCCGAGGCGCGCGTGCAATTCCTGCGGTGACATGATTGCGCCCGGCGTGCAGAACCATCGGAAGGCAATCTCGGCCGTCCGAATTGCCGGCGTTGCCGAGAGCGTCAGTAAGCTGAGAAGCTGGCCCATGGCATCGATCGGGAGGGAGTATGAGGGCACGTACTCCATGCTATCGTGAGCCCACGGGGCGACCATCACGACGGAAGGGAGGGGGCGACCATATCTGAGCCACCAGTGGCACAGCGCGCCACCCATGCTGTGGCCGATGAGCACCGGCGGCCGCTCCCGGCGGAGAATCTCATCGTTCAGGAACTCGTAGTAATACTGGAGCGTGCACCAGCGGATCGGGCGCCGCTCGGGAGAGCGGCCGTGACCCGGCAGTGAGTGGGCATGGCTCTCCCAGCCCCACTCGGCTAACAGTGCCTGCCAGGGCTGCCAGCACCACGCCCCGTGCCACATCCCGTGCTGCAACACAAGCGGCGTGGCGAAGCGGCGCTCCTGAGGCGTATACACCACTCGCTCGATCCCGTCCTGAACCGTGTGGCTCACGGTATAGGGCATCCTGCGTGTACCTTCCTGCCCGCTCACACGGGAAGATCGCGTGACGAAAACCCTTCACCTCACTCCTCGTCCTCGCCCAGCTCGATCAGGTCATAGCTCGCCCGCCGCACGCCAATATCGTGCTCGATCAGCAGCGTGACGAGCTGCTCCCCGTGCATCAGCGCAACCGGCACTGCGTCGGGCCGGGCGGCCTCGCTCCGTGCGCCCGCGCTGAAGTCGCTCGTCGTGATAATCAGACCCTGCTCGTGGGCGCCGAGACTGCCGCGCACCTGCTGGACGATCGGCGCCTGCACGTTGCGCCGCCAGCGCTTGACCTGTACGGCCATGCGCGTGCGAATCACGTCGCCAACGACGAGG
>DAOLDO010000566.1:0-4783 GCA_035327325.1 Chloroflexaceae bacterium
GCCAACGACGAGGGTTCCGCGCACGTCGATGCCGCCGTCGCCGCTGGCGGCCGTGACCGCCACGTTCTCGAAGCCGATGGCGGTCAGCAACCGGCCGATCAACCCTTCGAACTCGGCAGGCCCCATGGTGTGCAGCCGCTCGTGGAGCTGCTGGCGCACGCGCCGGTTGTGCTGCTCGATCTCAGCCGGCAGACCCACCGGCTCCCACGCCGCAAGTGTGACCATCCCACGACCGTGCTTCACGAAGCGCGGTTGCTCCCCTCGTTTGAGCGCACGGTCGATCTCGGTCAGGATCACGGCATACATCGACGATGCCGGGGTCTGGCCGTCGGTCGCGATCAGGCCGAGCTCGAGGGCGCGCCGCGTGATCTCCTTGTAGTGCATCGGCCGGCGCTGCCCGAAGCGCTTGAGCACCTGCTCAGCGGCATCGACAAATGACAGCGGCTCGACGTCACCGCCCGTCACTGGCTGTGCTGGTGACACCCTTGGGGTAGTCGCAGGCGGGCTATCCTGTGGCGCCGGTGGCATATTGAGCATAAAGAGGCCACGGCTCACTCGTCGGAATCGTGATGACGAGCCGTTCGCATGAATATCAATCGCAATAGACGAGGCGACTGTTTGGCCTGGTGTCGCTCCGTTTGTGCTCCAGAGCCCCTGTGAAAGCATACGCCGGGCAAGCTCACTCGCGTTGAGTGGCTCGCCAGCTTCTTTCAGCACCTCGTATGCGGCCTGAAGCGCGGTGAGACCTTGCTGTTGATCTGGTGTATGTATCTTCGCCGGCGTCTCGGGGGCCGCGGGTTCTTGGTCTTGTTCCTGGTCCTCAATGTCCAGTCTGGATGCGCTCCGTTCTCCCGCTCGCCCGTTGTTACGGAAGGCTACGTACTCGGGGTAGCGCGTGAGATAGGCCACGGTGATGCGATCGGGTGGTTCTGCGAGCAGTTCCTGGCCGCGCTGGGTGATGCAAAACCAGCCGCGTCGCTTGCTCTCGACCAGCAGCGCTTTTCCCAGGTGCGTGCGCGCCCAGCCAGCCTTATTCTCAAAGCGAGCCTGGCCGCCGCTCGGCAGCAATTCCGTCCGCTCAGCCTCGCTGAGCTCAAACTGCTGTGCCAACGCCTCGATCACATCGCCCAATCGGTGCTCCGCACCGTCGGCGGCGATTTGGAGCATCGGCAGCATGAGGTTTTGGAAGTCGGGGATAGGCATCGGCTACATCGCTCCGCCAGTCTCGTCGGGCGCAACCCGGTACTTGATGTCGTAGTTCAGTACGAAGTCCAGCTCTTCGTCGGTGAAGCCGTAGTGGTAGGCCAGCAGCGTATCGATCTCGTCGATGATCGGCTTGGCCTGCGCCACGTCGAAGTTGAGCTCCTCGCCGTTGATATGCTCGCCACGCCGCACCCGCGTGCTGTTGCTAGCGAAGTAGGCCGCCAGCAGCCACCCCATCAGGTTACCAAACTCGGCGGGGTCAGCCGCTCCAAGCGGGAAGACGGGCAGGTCGAGTACCTCGCGTGCGACGACCTCCATGCAATTACATATCTAGCTTTGCGCCCCTGGCGGCGAGTGACGGGCCAGGAAGTTCAGTCCAGGTCGATATCAGGGCGGTGCTGGCGCAACCAGGCGAGCAGCTTGTCGATCGAGCGACGTCGCTCTAGGTAGCCGATCAGCTCGCGGGCCTTCCCGGCCCGGCTCTGTGCCGGAAGGTCTTCGGGGTCGATGCCCAGATCGAAGCAGAGCGTGTTCAGCTCCTCGCTTCCGAGCCGATCGGTGAGCAACTGGCGCAGCTGCGGGAGCCGTCCCGGGGGCGCGGCGGGCGCGGAAGCTGCGGGCGCAGTGGGCCGAGGGGCCTGGCGCACCATGCCGCCCTGCTCGAGCACATGCAGGATGAAGTCGGCGGCGTTGCGCGCCGCCTGGCGCTGCTGCTCTGCTTTCCCCTGGGCTTTCTGGCCGTCGGCCCAGTCCGAGATCGCCTTGACCAGGATCCAGTCTACGCGCTGGTGCTGGGCAGCGGCGTAGAGCCCGGCGCCCTCCATCTCGCCGCCGATTGCCTCGGGCTCCAGCTGCAGCAGCTGCTCGCGGAAGCCCTGGTCGCCCACCAGCTTATCGCTGGAGAGGATCAGGCCGAAGTGCAGCGCGGCGCCGCGCCAGTCGTCGCGGCCGCTGCGGAAGCGGTCGAGCAGCCAGGGCGAGGCCGCCGGCCGGTCGCCGCGGGCCCGCAGCTGCAGCCTGCCCGCGTCATCGCTGCCGACCCGCTGTAGGTCGTAGAACATGAGTTGGCGCGAGACCAGGATGTCGCCGAGGGCCTGCTGCTGCGGCCTGAGGCCGAAGGCAATGCCGAGCATGACGATCGCCGCCGGAGCCAGATCGGAGATGGCCGTGGCCGTGGTCAGCAGGGCGCCGCCAACCCCGCCGGCGCCCATCTCCGAGCGCACCAGGAAGGTGCGGGCCCCGCCGAGCACTCCCAAGTCGTAGTAGATCTTGGCGCCGATGAGGGTGTGGCTGAAGGAGCGCCCATGGCGCTCAGCGAGCGCGTCACGCACCCCTTCGGTTTCGATATCACTGACAGTAATGAGCAATACATCCGCAAAAAATTGAGGACGGGAATGTAATGTGACACCATCGGTAACTGATGAAGAAGCCTCCCCAGATGCAGAAATTTCATAGGGGCCTTCAGTTTTGTCAGCTTGCTGTTTTACTAGCTCCTGACGGGACAATTCTAGTAACGCCATTGCTCGTGCGTCGTCCGGAAAACTTAGGAGAAGCGGCTCGAGGATAGATATAGCGTTATTCCAATCACCTTCGTTTGTAGCTTCCAATGCTGCACGATAGCGTTCCTCATACCTGCGACGATTTAATGCCCATCTTCGAAGCTCTTCGGTACCAAGATAATCTAGTTGCTGTTGATCAAGTGCTTCCAATCTATCAAGCACTGCCGCCCAATTATTAGCCTCATGCAGTGCGCGCAACTCAGTGTGAAGCTCTATTTTACGTCGAACCTCTGTCAGACGCGACTGCACGTCGCGATAGACAGGATCGGCTGCGGCGATTTGTGCTAGCAGAAACTCGGCATATGCCCAATCTGCGCGTTCGGAAGCACTTAGCGCCTGCTGCCAGAGTTGGTTAAGTTCAATATTGCCTATAGATGGAGCAGGTTCTTTCTGCGTAACCAGACTATACTCTCGCTCACCGCCTGTGGGGAGGTGTGGTATAAGCACTCCAATATCTTCCGCAAGGATCTGGAGAGCACGCATGAGATGGCTCATCCCCTGTGGAGTTGCCAATTCTACCCTGTCCCAGCGAGCGAGCTGTTTAGGCACAATACAAGGCTCCAGCAGCACCGGAATGAGAATCATTTCGCCTACAGGACGACTTTCAATTGCTATAAGGGCTTTATTAATTTCTTGTTGTAGACTCATTTGATTTACAGCCTCGCGTGAAAGGCAGATTAGTACGACGTCGCTGTTTTCAATTTCCTTGGAAAGCTCACTACTCAAACTCTGCCCTGGCATCAATTGCTCCTCAGCGAGCCAGGGTACAACTCCAGCCTCTGCTAATAACTGCGAAAGTTGTCGCACTGCTGGACGGTCAACAGAGGAGTAAGAGAAGAATACCCGGAGCTTGCGCTGATTCTGACCAGCTGTAGAGCGCCCCCTGGACAGTGAGCGTATCTTTGTCGGCTCAGGAGTAATATTGTATGAGACGACAGAGCCTTCAGCCACTTCGTGAATGCTCACTTCGCCTAGCTGGTTCCCTGCCATAAAGGAGATTATTGTTGTTCCCAAGTTGAATTGCTGGCCAGCCAATTGATTAAGGAGAGCAGCAATTTCTGGCCCCGCAGTAAATCGCTCGCGTAAAACTTCGGGGTCAATTCTTCCAGAAGCCATGTTATTCAGCAGCTGGGCTATGTGCACAATGTGCGTATGAGACTCAGCCGGCAGAACGTCGCGTAGTTGGCGCTCGATATCAGCTGTCCCTTGACTCAGCTGTGGGTCGATCTTCTCCAGCGACTTAGCATTTCCTTCTTTGAATACAGGTGCAGACCTTACAGGATCTCGATCTCGCGCAGCAGCAGGAACAGTATCGCCAGTTAGTCCCAATCCATAGAGAAGATTGGCATTGATCCGGGCAAAGGGGAGAGTTGCGCTTCCCCCTCGATCCTCTGATCCCGGCAAGCCCGATACTCGCGATAGCATCTGCTCACCTTGACCACGCATCTCGGTAATATAGGTTGCGACACGGTCGAGGACTTCCACCGGATGGACAAGCGGTGCCATCTCTATGAGCAACTCACGGACTCCATCGACAAATTCATAGGCGATCTCATTTGGGTCATCCACGAGCTCAGGTAGCGTGCTCTGCCGCAACATCCCGCTGAGCAGTACTTCTGCAGCGTGAACTTGGCGTGAGCGAGGTAGCACGGTAGCCTGGATGAGGTTAATGACCGGGAGTGTGACAGGCATAGTTGCCAGGAGTAGCGCAAGATCACGGGCCTCATGCGATGCTCTAGCTATGAAGCTCTGAACGAGTTGGCGTGGGCCGAGTTGGCGAACTGGGTTGATAGGAGGTAGTCTGCGGCCGGTAGGATTTAGGATGTAGCCCATGGACAAGCTATGCTGAGATGCACTGACCATTCGGGCCCATCGTCCAAGCAGGTGGGGTTCGAGCGAGAACACGGGAACTGGGAGCCCCTGCGGCAGCCCATCCTCGGCGTCGATCTCCGGGTCATCAAGTTGGGCCGCAAGCAGGCTGTTTGGTACTCCTGGTAATGAACTGCGAACACTTACGCGCG
>DAOLDO010000567.1:0-4780 GCA_035327325.1 Chloroflexaceae bacterium
GGCGTGGGACCAGTCGAGCTCGCCCGGGGGCGTTGGGCGGCGCGGCCGCGCCGCCGCCGGGGCCCGGGCGAGCAGGGCGGCGGCCTCGGGGCTGAGCACGATCTCGCCACGCGCGGCCCGCCCCTCGCCCTCGGCCACCTGGCGCATGGGCGCTCCGGCGATCAGGTACTGCCAGCGGTCCTTCTCGCCGCCGATCGACATGGACAGCACCTCGCCGGCGCCGAGCGCGATCTTCATGGCCAGCTCGCGCTCGCCGACGCTGGTGGCCAGGCTGGCGAAGTCGGCCATGGATGCCTGCATGGCCCCGGCTGCGGCGTGGGCCACCCTCACCGCCGTGGGCAGGGCCGCGCCGTCGTCGGCCGGGAAGAGGGCCACCAGGGCGTCGCCGCTGAACTGCACCACCTCGCCCCCGGCCGCCTCCAGCACGCCGATCATGCGGCTGAAGTAGCCGTTGAGCAGGGTGGTCAGCTCCTCCACGCCGTCGGCGCCCGCGGCGCCCAGGGCCTCGGTCAGGGCCGTGAAGCCCGAGACGTCGGCCAGGAGCACGGCGGCCAGGGCGCGCTCAGCCCGCGCCTCGCGCAGCTGGCGCGGGTCGGCGTGGATCGCCCGGGCCACGGCCGGCGGCAGGTAGCTCACCAGGGTGCGGACGAGGCTCTGGTTGACCGAGTGCTGGGTCATAGGGTGTGGGCGCGGCCGGCGAGCCGCGCCCATAGAGGCTCCGGTGGGGGCATTATACCCCTAGCGCCGCAGCAGCGGCACGTACAGGGCGCTGCTGCCCGGCATGCTGGCCGCGGGCGGGAAGAGCGCGGGCGTGCCGAGGTTCTGTAGCGTGCTGCCGGGCTCGCCGGCCAGCCCCGCCAGCCTGATCCCCCGCGGCAGGCTCGGCAGGCCCGTGCGCGTCGCGTCCACCAGTTCGTCCCAGGCGCCCGCGCCCACGCCGAGCTGCCGGTAGTAGAGCAGGTAGAAGCGGGTCATGGCCGCCTGCCCGCCCTGCGGGCTGCCGTTGGGGAAGTAGATTGACAGGCCCGTGGCCGCGCCCTGGCCGAAGCGGTGGCTCCCGCCCGCCCGCAGGTCGGCCAGCCCCGAGCGGGCCACCCGGGCGATCACCAGGGCGTTGGCCGCCCCAGGCGTGCCCAGGCCGGCGCGCAGGCGGCTCGCGGCGCCGCTCACCGCCGCGTTCGGGCTCGTGGCCAGCCGCGCCGCCAGGTCGCCCAGGTCCACCAGGGCGTCCTCGCGGCCCGGGTTGAAGCCCCACAGCACCGGGGCCGAGCCGTCGTACTCCTGCACGCCGTCGCGGGCGGCCCGCACCTCGGGCCGGGTCAGGTTGGCGATCAGGGCCGTGGCCAGCGCGTCCACCAGGGGCGCCACCGCAGCCACACGGCCCAGGTCGTAGGCGCTCATGGCGACCGAGACCTCGCGGCTGTACAGCTCGTTGTAGGCGCGCATCGCCGCGTCGTAGGCCGCCACCACCCCGGCGGTGAAAGCCCGCGGGCTGCCCGGGTTCGCGCTCGCCAGCCTGATGATCTCGGCGTTGATGTCAATCAGCGTGGCGATGTTCGGGCTGGCCACCATGTAGTTCGCGTGCTCCGCCGCCAGGGCCGCCACCTCGTAGCTGCCCATCAGGCAGTTGTAGAAGACCAGGGCGTCGAGCTTGCGCCCCGCCTGACTGAGACCATCGCGCAGCGCCTGGTCCAGCTCGGTCGGGTCCATGGCATCGTCGGCGCCCGTGCGGTCGCCCGCCACGCCCGCCACCGGGCTGCCATGCCCCATGATGACCAGGGCCGTGCGGCCGGCCGGGTACCTCGCCAGGCTCGTCTGCACGAAGGTGCTCAGGGTCGCCGGGTCGGCCATGCTCCGCTCGCCGAGCTGCTGGCAGATCTGGCTGAGCAGGCGCAGGCCCGGCTTGAAGTAGCAGTACTGGGTCCCGCGCAGGCTCGCGGCCACCGGCGAGCGGTCGCTCTCGAAGAAGTCGAACTGGACGACGATGTTGACCCGCGGGTAGCGGTCGGCCAGGCCGATCAGGGCCGGGACCATGTCCTGCATGCTGCGGGCGAAGCCGGGCGGCGAGGTCAGGTCCTCGTCGTCGCCCGCCATGTAGAACATCAGGGTCCAGTCCTTGGCGCCCTCGGCCGCCGGCGGCTCCTGCTGTCCGGGCGGCGGTGGCGGGGGCACGCTCACGGCGCGGGCCAGGAACTTGAGGTAGTTGCTGTAGCCGCTCGCGCCCAGGTTCGCGAACACGGGCGCGGCGGGGTTGTAGCCGGGGCCGGCGACCCGCACGTACCACCCCAGGTAGCGGTCGAAGGCGAAGCCGGGCCAGGCCGCCCGCAGGCCCGCCGCGCTGACCGTGAGCGAGGTGGCGGTCGTCGGCTTGGTGCAGTGCTGGGCCTCGCTGTCGGGGTCGAAGAAGCAGACCATGTAGCTCGCGCCCTGGACGCCGCTCGGCGACCAGCGGAAGGTCACGTCGCCCGCGACCTCGGCCAGGTGGGCCGGGCCGAGCAGGCTGACGTCGAGGATGTCGAAGCTCCCGCCGGCGTAGTCGCGCGAGAGCCCGTCGTCGCGGATCGGGGTCGAGCCAGCCGTGACCCGCGGGCCTGCGTAGTAGGCCAGCCGGTCGTCGGCTCCGGTGAAGCTGTCGTCCTCCAGCGCGCCCTTCAGGTAGAGCACCTGGTAGTAGCCCCCCGGTCCCAGGTCGGGCAGGGCCGTGAAGCGGTAGAAGCCGTCGGTCCGCGGCGTGGTGGTGCGGATCAGCTCCTCGCTGGCGCCGTCGGCCGAGTAGAGCAGGGCCAGGTTCGCGGTCGAGATGGCCGGGTCGGTCGCCCCCGAGGGCGGTACGCCGGCCCGGCGCGCGTAGCCCTCGATCGCCAGCTTGGGCTGCTCGGGCCTGGGGCAGGCGATCACCTGCACGTTGTCGAGGATCAGCTCCTCGAAGGGCGCCAGCTTGTCGCCCAGCTGGCTGAAGACGATCGCCACCCGCTGGCCGCGCAGCAGGTTGAACTCCGCGGGCAGGTCCAGGTCGTTCGTCGAGTTGATCAGGCGCCACCAGCGGTTGGTCTGGCTGCCGGGGTCGGGGGCCTCGTCGCGCTCGAACACCTCGTCCAGCCGCCAGATGATCGCGCCGTCGAGGATGGGGGTGCTCGGGTTCGAGTCGACCAGGTTGCCGTTGGCGTCCACCAGGTAGAGCTCGAGGTAGCCCCGATCCACCGTGTCGAAGCCGACCTCGTCGAAGGCGGGGTACTTGATCGAGAAGTCAATCACGATGCTGCGCGTCTCCGGGGGCAGGGTGAAGTCCTGGCCGAACCAGTCGTCGTCGCCGAAGGGGACGCCGTCCTCGGGCAGGCCGAACTCGTCGCGGTCGCTTATGGCGACGCCGTAAGGGTACGAGACGTACTCGTCGGCGCGCAGGGCCAGGGTGCTGGTGATCTCGACCCAGTCGTAGATGATCGGGTTGTTCTGGGCGTCGAAGCCGGCCTGGAAGGGGCCGTTGACGCTCAGGTTGGCGCAGCCGCCGCTGAGGGCGGCCAGGCCCGCCCGCTCGCTGGGGCCGAACGACAGGGCCCCGGGGGCGAGGCCCCGCGTCTTCTCGCCGGGCGCCACCCGCGTCAGCGCCCGGGGCTCAGGCTCGACCGCGCCCGTGGGCAGGGTGAGCAGGGGCGGCGTCGGCGCGGCGGGGTCGGCCGTCTGGGCCGGCGCGGGCGCCTCGCCCGGCGGCTCCTGCGCGGCGGCGTGGGGCGTGGCTCCGGGCATGGCGCCGACGAGCAGGACCGTGATCAGCAGCAGGGTCAACCGTCCGCCCGAGGGCGCCGTTTGCAGCCGCGGCATAGTCTTCCCCCCAACTCATGCTGTCTGACACACGGAAGCAGGGCCGCGCGGGCCGAGACCTGGCGCCTACGAGGCTGCTGCGTAGAGTTTGAAGGGGCGCTGCTTATTATAACGGGCGTGGAGGGCGCTGTCCGTTGAGATTCGGTTGGGGAGGGGCGCGCCGTTTGGGATAGTTCGTATGGGCCTTGCAGTCTTGTGCCGCCGCAGACCTCTCGCTCCTGCGCCCTTGCCGTCTCAGCCCGCGACCCCGCGGTCTGAGGGAGCGAGGGGGCCGCACGCCGAAGGCGTTCCCGGCTCCGCCGGGTGCGCAGCCAGGCGCGGGTGAGGGCCCAAGCGACCATCAAGCGCAGCGAGCCCATCTGCAGCCTTGGGGGGGAGCACCTACGGCGCCGGGGTCAGCGCGACGCCCCCGAGCTGCACGCCGACGGCGCGGCGGTCGGTCTGGCGCGGGTCCTCTGCCGCGGGCGTCCATGGCCGGCTGTCGAGGCGCAGCAGCAGGGTGCCCGTGGGGGCGGGCGGCAGCTGCGCGGGGTCGAGCCCCACGCTGTACATCTCGCGCCCCTCGCCCAGGGTGAGGCAGCCGAGCTCGACCGGGGCGCCCGGCGTGGTGGGCCAGACGGCGGGCTCGGGCATCGCGCTGAGGCAGACCTCGGCTGGCCCGAGGTGGGCCGGGCGCCGGCCGCCGCCGAGCTCGAGGCGCACCTCCGCGGGCCCCGCGCCGGCCGACCAGGGCAGGCGCAGGGTGGCGTCGCCGTTGGTCCAGGCGTAGGCCGCCCCGCCGCGGTCCTGCTCGGGCCTGTAGAGGCCCGTCACCTGGGCGGCGAAATCGGCGGGGGCGAGGGGTGGCGCCGCCGTGGCCAGGGGGCCCGGCGCGGCCGGCGCCAGCCTGGGGACGGGGAAGGGCAGGGGCAGGCGCGGGACGGTGGGGGGCTTCTGGTCGGTCAGCTGCTCGGACTCGGGC
>DAOLDO010000568.1:0-4776 GCA_035327325.1 Chloroflexaceae bacterium
AGACCACGGCGGCGCCCCCGGCGACGGGCGCGCTGAGCAGGAGGCCCCCCATACCGCCGAGGGCGCACCCGCCGAGCAACAGCATGAAGCGCTGCGGGCTCACAGGCCCGTAGCTGCGCCCCAGCCAGGCCAGCAGCGCGACGATCAGCGCGCTGCCGAGCATGCCGCTGGCGAACGAGCCGGGGTCGCCGTAAAACAGGCCAGTGCCGACCGCGGCGGCCATCCCGCCACCGAGCAGGCAGCAGAAGAGCAGCGCGACGCCGCCAAGGACCCGGCTGAGCCGGCTGACGGCGCGGCTCTCGGGCGCCGAGGCGGCGACGGCCGAGCTCCGCTGGATCTGCTCGCGCCTCAGCTGGGCGCGCGCGCTCTGGGCGCCGGCCAGGAAGCCGGCGCAGCGCTCGCAGCGGGCCAGGTGCTCGGTGATCAGGTCGCGGCTGCCGGGGCTGACCTCGCCCTCCAGGTAGAGGGGCAGCAGGTCCTGCACCAGGGCGCAGGAGCCGAGCTCCTCGACCTGCAGGCGCGAGGTGGTGGTCTCGTAGGCTTGCATGGGTTCGTCTTTCTCACTCGCCGCCGAGGGCGGCGTAGGCGGCCCTGAAGGCGACGCGGGCGCGAAACAGGTTGGTCTTCACGGCGGCCAGGCTCAGCTCGAGCACGTCGGCGATCTCGGCGTAGCTCAGGCCCTCGCTGTCGCGCAGCAGCAGGATGCTGCGCTGGCGCTCGGGCAGCTGGGCCAGGGCCATGCCGATCAGGGTGCGCCGCTCGGCGGCGGCGTACTGGCCGACGGGGTCGCCGGCGTGGCCGGCGTCGGGGATGGCCAGCAGCTCGTCGGTGTCGATGCGGGCGGGGCTGGGGCGGCGCAGGCTGTTGAGGTAAGCGTTGCGGGCGATGCGGAAGAGCCAGGTGGCCACCGAGCAGTCGCCCCGGAAGCCGAGCAGGCCGGCGCAGGCCCGCAGAAAGGTCTCCTGGGTCAGCTCCTCGGCCAGGTCGGCCGAGCCGCAGAGCCGGTAGAGGTAGCCCTGCACCGGCCCGCGGTAGCGGCTGTACAGCTCCTCGAGGCTGGGCCGGGCGGCATCCTCGCGCCCGCCCAGCAGGCCGCCGAGGGCGAAGGGGTTGGTCATCAGGTCGCTCCCTGCTGTCGTCCTTCCACTAAGACAGACCCGGCAGGGGGCGAAAAGTTTCAGCCCTCGGCCTTGCCGATCAGATCGTCGGCGGCGGCGAGCAGGGCGGCGATGCGGGCCTCGGCCAGGGGCGGCTGCTTGCTGCGCAGGTAGAGCTCGAGGGCGCGGCGGGGGGTGAGGCCGCCCATCAGCTCCTCCTCGGCGCCGGCGAGGCGGCGGCGGCCGCCGCGCTCGACCTTCACGTTGACCGCGGCCACGGCGAAGGCCCCGGCCTCCTCCAGCAGCTGGGCGACGGCCTCCTCGCGCAGGGTCAGGGCCTGCTCGCGGGTGGCCTCGAGCTCGACCCGCACCACGGCCTGCCGCAGGTCGTGGCGGCCGATCAGGGTCCTGACCAGGCCGAGGGGGTCGCTGCTCGCGCGCACGTCGTGCTCGATGCTGACGAAGGGCCTGGCGTCGAGCTGGTGGAACTGCCAGCTGGCTCGCCCGCCCTCGATCGTCACCAGCACGCAGCCCTTGGGCTCGTCGCGCTCGCCGAAGTCAATCCGCTCGAGGCTGCCGGGGTAGACCATGGGCGGGTCGTGGCTGAGGGCCTGGTGCTTGTGGATGTGGCCGAGGGCGACGTAGGCGACGCCGGGCTGGGCGAGGACCGAGCGGGGCAGCACGAGGTCCTGCCCGAGGGTCATTGCGCGCTCGGCGCCGAGCTGGGCGCCGTCCACGCTGCCGTGGAAGGCGATGATCGCGGGGAGGGCGGGGTCGAGGCGGGCGGCGGTCTGCTCGACGAAGCCCTCGAGGCGGCGGCGCAGGTCGTACTCGATCTGGGCGAACGAGGCGCCGCGCATCTCGTCGCGGGTGAGCAGGGTGTGGCGGGTGACCCAGGGCAGGGCGATGATCTGGAGCGGGCCGGCGGGGGTGGGGACCACGTGGAGGCGCGGGCGGTCGGCGATGGTGACGCCCTCGACGCCGAGGGCGTCAAAGATCTCGACCGAGTGGGCGCGGCCGGCGGCGGGCGAGATGTCGTGGTTGCCGGTCAGGATGAAGACGGGCACCCCGGCCGAGCGCAGCCTGTTGACCCGGCGGGCGAACTCGCGCTGGTGGGTCGGGTTGGGCGCGCGGCTCTTGTAGATGTCGCCGGCGATCAGCACCAGGTCCACCCCGGCGTCGAGGCCGAGGGCGAGCGCCTCGTCCAGGCGCTCGAGGTAGTCGAGCAGGCGCGTGTGCAGGCCGGTGGCCGGGTCGAGGCGGCCGTAGTTCTCGACGCCGATGTGCAGGTCGGCCAGATGGAGGAGTTTCATCGAGTGGGTCACTTAGCTTCAGCCGTGCCATGGCTGAGGTGTGAGTCGCTCGCTGCCGCTCGCTGTGTGAGGTGTGACTCCGGCCCGATCGCGGCCGCGGACCGCTCACACCTCACACCTCAAACCTCAGACCCCTAGAAGATCCAGCCCACCAGCAGCATGACCACGGCGGTGGCGAGGAAGGAGAGGACCAGGACGACGATCGACTGGGTCTGGTCGCGGAGGTTCATGCTCGCCTGGACGGCCAGGTAGGCGTAGTAGACCTGCACGAGCAGGAGCAGGATGCCGACGATGGCGCCCGCGAAGCCCACCAGCAGGTTGATCAGGGGCACCCAGGCGAAGAGCAGCACGACGAAGCTGACCAGGGCGCCGATCACGATCAGGGGGGCGGTGAAGAGCGAGAAGCTGTAGGAGACCTCGTCCCATGTGCCGGTGCCGCGGTACATGTTCTTGCCGAGCAGGTAGACCATACCGGTGAAGACGAAGAACTGCACCAGGGCCGAGAGCAGGCCGCCGACGAAGCCGCCGAGCCCGGGGGCGGGCGGGCCGGGCAGGAAGCTGCCGACGAGGCCGATCACGGCGGCGACCAGGGCGGCCACGCCGATGTAGATCGCGGCGCTGGCCATGGTGCCGCGGCGCTCGTAGCGCTCGAAGGCGGGCACGCTCGGGCTCTGCATGATCTCGCGGCTCTGGGCGACCATCTCGGGCAGGGACGACTGGTTGGTCATAGCCATGGCTGTATCCTCCTCTGCTGCGCAGCTGGAATCAACTGTGTGCACCAGATTATACGCGCCGGCGCGACGGGGGGTTGCAGCCCTATTATACGGTCTCCAGCGGTGGCCGCGGCGGGCCTCCCGACTGCCCTTTTTACACCGTGGTGCGAAACTTATCCCAACTTATCCCACACTTACCCACATGAATCCCTCATCGCCGTGGGATAAACCCATGTTCGGGCTTCGGCGGGCCGTCAGCCCAGGGCGCGGGGGGCTGTCAAGATTTTTTCGAACAAGTGTTCGCCTGTCAAAGGGGCGCATATGGGGGATATGTTATACTGAATCTTGCAGAAAGCTGGCCCGACGGAGCGAAGTATGAGCGAGCGCATCGTCTATCTTGACCACGCGGCCACAACGCCCCTCGACCCGCAGGTGCTCGAGGCAATGCTGCCGTACTTCACGCAGCAGGCAGGCAACCCGTCGAGCATCCACCAGCTGGGGCGGGCGGCCCTGCAGGCCCTCGACGACGCCCGCGAGCAGGTGGCGCTGGTCCTTGGCTGCTCGCGGCGCGAGCTGATCTTCACCGGGGGCGGCAGCGAGGGCGCGAACCTAGCGGTGAAGGGCGCGGCGCGGGCGCGGCGGGCGGCCGGCAAGGGCGCCCACCTGATCGTGAGCGCGATCGAGCACCACGCGGTGCTCCACGCCGCCGAGGCCCTGACCCAGGAGGGCTTCGAGCTGACCCTGCTGCCGGTGGACCGGGCCGGCCTGGTGCGCCCCGACGACCTGCGGGCGGCCATGCGCCCCGACACCACCCTGGTCTCGGTGATGTACGCCAATAACGAGATCGGCACGGTGCAGCCTGTGGCCGAGCTGGCGGCGATCTGCCGCGAGGCGGGGGCGCTCTTCCACACCGACGCGGTGCAGGCCCCCGGCTGCCTGCCCCTTGACGTCGAGGCTCTGGGCGTAGACATGCTGAGCCTGACGGCCCACAAGTTCTACGGCCCCAAGGGCGTGGGCCTGCTCTACGCGCGCCGCGGCACGCCCCTGCAGCCCCAGATCCACGGCGGCGGGCAGGAGCGCAGGCGCCGCGCCGGCACCGAGAACGTGCCCGGCATCGTCGGCCTGGCCGCCGCCCTGGCCCGCGCCGAGGCGGGGCGACCGGCCTACGCGGCGCGCATGAACGCCCTGCGTGACCGCCTGATCGACGGGCTGCTCGCCCGCGTCCCTCAGAGCTGGCTCAACGGCGACCGCGAGCGGCGCCTGCCCACCAACGCCAACCTGGGCTTCGCCTGCATCGAGGGCGAGAGCGTGCTGCTCCTGCTCGACCAGGCCGGCATCTGCGCGAGCAGCGGCTCGGCCTGCACCTCGGGCTCGCTCGAGCCCTCGCACGTGCTCACGGCCCTCGGCATGACCCCCGACGACGCCAACGGCTCGGTGCGCTTCTCGCTGGGCCGCGGCACCACCGAGGCCGACGTGGACTACGTGGTCGAGGCGCTGCCGCCCATGATCGAGCGGCTGCGCACGGTGGCGCCCTGCGCGACCGAGCGGGCGCCGGTGGCGGTGGGCTAGGCGCGCCCGGCGCCTGCGCAGGGGGCGCCTAGCCCACAGCCCCTGTTGGTTAGCGGTTGGGGCGCCCCAGCGTGGGCGCCCACG
>DAOLDO010000569.1:0-4757 GCA_035327325.1 Chloroflexaceae bacterium
CAGGGGGTGCTCCTGAAACCAGTTGCCCCTGGGCGAGACCTCGAGCCTGTCGCCGGTGAGGATCTCGAAGGGCAGGTGGAAGCGCTGGTCGAGCTCGGCCTGCCACTGCTCGACGAGGGAGCCGGGGGAGACGATCAGGCAGCGCTGCACATCGCCGCGGATCAGCAGCTCCTTGATGAACAGCCCGGCCATGATCGTCTTGCCGGCGCCGGGGTCGTCGGCGAGCAGGAAGCGCAGAGGCTGGCGGGGGAGCATCGCGCCGTAGACGGCGGTGATCTGGTGCGGCAGCGGGTCCACCAGCGACGTGTGGACGGCGAGGAGGGGGTCGAAGAGGTGGGCGAGGCGGATACGGCGCGCCTCGGCGACCAGGCGCAGCTGCTCGCCGTCGCCGTCGAAGGCCCAGGCGCGACCGGGAGCGACGACCTCGAGGTCGGGCTCGTGGAAGCGGTAGAGGACGGCGCTAGCGGGGCGTCCGCGCCCATCGGTGTAGGTCAGCTCGACCGCGCCGGTCCCGGACCAGTGCACAGCGACGACGGTGACCGTCTCGTGGGGCAGGACGCCTCGGATGCGGGCGCCGCGAACAAGCTCTTCGAGTCGCGCCATGAGCTACGTTGCTACGACGCGCACGCGCGCCGGCGGGCGGTCGCACAGGGCTGAGTGCCGGAGGCCTCCCGAAGGGAGCGCCGGAGGAACGATCGTTGGGCGCGCGACGGGCGGGGAGCGCGCGGGCGCGCCGGCGAGCGTGGCCGGGGTGGGGTGTCGGAACAACCAGAGCGGAGAAGCTCCGCGGAAACCGATCCGAGTATAGCATAGGACCTCGTCGTCAGCCGTTACAGCTTCGTCACCGTTCGAACGTCCGGCCGGCGGGCGAGGGGAGGTAGGCACGTAGAGCCTGAAGGTCAATCCTTCTGACAGCGTAGACGCTCCTTTGCGTAGAAACCTCAGACGGCCGCCGCCGCGCGGACCGGACGAGCCGGCCGCCTGCGGATCATCCACTCGGCCACGGCGAGGTTGATCACCCAGCCCGCGCCTATCAGCAGCGCGCGGCTGAGCTCGGTCGGCGGGTCAACGAAGGCTGCCGCGACCATGCCGGTGAGCACCTGCGTGCCCGCCCCCATGCCGATCGCGTAGCCGCGCAGCATCCAGTTGCCGTGCTGGACAAAGGCCCGCCGCCGGAGCGCGGCGACGCCGAGGACGATGGACACGAGCATGCCCGACCCGAAGAGCAGCCGCAAGGCATAGACGAGCGCGCCGTCGTGGGCGGGCATGCGGTAGAACAGGGTCATCCACAGCCCGGAGAGCGCGACGATCAGCCCTGCGGGGATCACCAGCAGCCCGGCGGCGCGATGCCAGCCGTGGCGCCGCCGACGCAAGCCGGGAACGAACTGGAAGGCGCCCACGAGGGCGTAGACGGTGACGCTCACAATGTGCAGCACCACCGGCAGGGGCGAGGCGAAGAAGCGCGCGTTGGCCGGCGTGATCGCGGCGCCGCCGGCCAGCTGGCCGAGGCGGAAGGCGCCGGCGGCGAGCGGGATGGCGCTCAGCAGGATCAGTCCGGCGACGACCCACCTGGACGAACCCGCGCTTGCCGGCGCCGCGGGTGGTTGCGGGTTCCCGCGCTCATTGCGCCGAGACTCGTCAGGGGCGCGACCGTCATCACGGGCGTTCGCTTGCATCGTCAGCTCCTTGGGCTGATTTCCACGGTACCGTGGGCATTGTGCCGTGCGTCCCGAAGGGCGTGGGCCACGTGGTGTGGCCCATCAACAGTGGTGGTGAATGAGACAGGAGACAGGCGGCTGTGTCGCCGTCCGCCCACAGCATCCGATGACCAGCGAGCTTCCTGGGCGCGCGCGTGACCGAGCTACGAGCCGGCCGCGCTCAGGACGGGCTCGGCGACCGTCTCGCGCTGCTCCGCCCAGAGGGCGTAGCCCAGCCAGGCCATAGCGAAGCCCATCGGCATCGCCGCGAACCGCTCGAGCTGGTGCGGCAGCAGCGCAACCATGAGCATGGCCAGCGGCCCCGAGACGGCGAGGAGGCCGCCTGCCCAGCGCGGAAGGACGCCGGCGCGGAACGTCGCGATGCCGAACAGCAGGCCGCCGAGCATATACGGTATCCCGACCCCAAGGGTATAGAGCGCTGGGAGCACTCCGAGGTCGGCCTCGCTCGCGCGCCCGGCGGCGATGGTTCCCAGCAGTCCGTCCACAAACGTGGGTGCCTGAGTCGCTAACAGCGGCAAGAGAAAGAGTTCGGCGAAGACAAAGCCCGTCTGGAGCCACCAGGAGACGATCAGCAGGAGAAAGCCGGCCAGGCCCAGCCAACCTGTTGTTTCCACCTGCCGGGCGTAGAGCCCCGCGATGCCGAGCAGGAACAGCAAGCACATGGCCAGCTTGAAGGCGATGATGACGGCCCAGGCGCCGGTGGTGACGGACGCAAGCTCATCGGGGGGATGGATGGGCTGAATGGCGGCGAAGATGACCCCGGCCGCCATCGCAGCGACGCCGGTCCAACGAATGAGGTTCCTGGCGTTCATGGGTTTTGCTCCTTGTTCGAACGATGCTGATCCGTGTCCGCGTCGTGCTCTGACCCGTCCGCCTGGCCGGGCTCAACCTGCCTGACCGAGAGCAGTGGCAGGCCGAGGTCGCGCACTCTCCTCAGCAGGCCATGCAGCGCGGCCTGGTCGAGCACCGGACCGACTAATAGGGTATGGCCTCTGTCCTCGCGCCTGATCGTCAGGCCCTCAAACCAGTGGGCCCAGCGGTCGTCCAGGTGTCCCTTGAGGCGGATCTCGTATCGTACAGGTTCGTCCTGCTCCCCTGTCTGTGCGTGTGTGGTAGGCATGGGGCGTCTCGTCTCGTTCCCTTCTCGAGGAGCCTCAAGGTTGTTGCCTGCGTTCGTTTCGTGTACCCGCACGATACAGGCGCATGTGGGGAGGACGCCTCCCCACATGTGGGGAGTGATGTGGTGATTGCGCTGGGGAGCCGAGGCGTTGCGCACAGGTCAGGGCCCTGCCGGACAGGCAATCAGCTGCCGGTCGCTCTGGCAGGGCTGCAAGGGGAGCTATGCGGGCAGCGTGCGCGGCTAGATCAAGCCGAGCTCTGTAGCCCGTTTGACGGCCGCCCGGCGACTGGTGACGTCGAGCTTGCTGTAGATGCTTTTGGTATAGGTGCGCACCGTGCTCAAGCCGATCACGAGCTCGCGGGCGATCTGCGGCCCGGAAAGCTCGGTTCGTAACAGGCGGAGCACGACAAGCTCACGCTGGCTGAGCGGCTCGACCAGAGGCTGCGCGGCGAGGGAGCGGGCGAGCGGGGCTTCGCCTGCGCCCGGCTGCCCGGCGCCACAGGCGGCCAGCAGCGTGCCGACATAGTCCGGCAGAATGCCGCGAGCGGCCGCTTCGCGAAGCAGGTGCAGCATGGGCAGGCCCTCGTCCGCAAACAGTCGGACGTAGCCCTCCGGCTCAGCCAGCCGCAGGGCGCGCGTGAGCGCCGCAAGGGCCGCCGGGATGTCACCACTGGCCTGGTGAGCGAGCGAGAGCAGTATGAGGATTTCGATGCTACTTCCCGTCCGCTCGGCTGCTTCCGCTGCGTCGAGCAGGCGCTGGAGCAGGCCCAGCGCCTCACCCGCGGAGGGGCCGGCAGGGTCGCGCCGGGCGCGGGCCAGCAGCACCCGGGCAAGGGTGATGTGCTCGAACTCACGCCCGTAGCTGAGCTCGTCCTGAGGCGAGAGGCCCTGCTCGCGCGCCCAGTCGAGCGCCTCAGCGAACCGACCCTGCGCGAGCCACACCCGTGCCCTCAGCGCCGCGATCGGACGCACATTGGGCGAGAAGTCGCGCATGGAGAGCCGTTGCGCCTCGTCGAGCAGGCCGATGGCGCCGTCGAGATCGCCTTCGGACTCCTTGATCCGGGCCATGGCGAGGTACCAGCGATAGCGATTCTGCGCGAACCCGGCGTGCTCGCCCAGCGCCTTGCTGCGCAACAGATGTTGTCTGGCAGCGTCAAGCTCGTTGTGCTCACGCTCGAGCTCGCTCATGCCCACGTGCAGATCGGCAGTACCTCGCGCCACCGGCTCGCCCTGCTCGGTTCCCAGCTGTAATCCCCGCCGATAGGCCCGCATCGCCTCGCGGAGACGACCTTGCGCAATCCGTATCCCAGCCAGGGTGACGGCGCCATTGATGGCGTCGGCGATACTGCCGGCCTGCTGCAGATGCGCCATGCCCTGGGCATACCAGTGGTGGGCCGCCTCGAGCTCCCCAGCCGCCCAGCATGCGAGCCCCAGGAAGCACGCCGCCCCTCCGCGCGACACATGGTCGTCCTGCGGCACGAGGGCGAGCACCCGGCGAGCGTAGGACATTGCGGTGGCGACATCGCCCCGGGCCAGGGCCAGCCCGGCACGGGCGACCGCGATCGCGCCCGGGAGGTCGCGGAACGCCGCTTCGTCAACCACGACCGGCTCACCCGCCCGGGAGTCAGCACCCGATGGAGCCTCCAGCCAGTATTCGGCGGCGAGCAGTCGCTCCTCGACGCCCTCGAGCGTGCCGCTCGCCAGGAGCACCTGGGCAAACATCGCGCTGAGCACGGGCCGGCAGCGGAGCACCTCGTCCGGGAGCGCCTGCAACCAGCCAAGCAGGGCAGCTTCCTCTCTCCTCCTGCGGATCATCGGCACGGCCCGTTCGACCAGGTCCGCCGCACGCGCGAAGTCCTCGCCGGCCAGCGCGTGGCGGATCGCATCGGCCTGCGAACCGTGCTGCTCGTGCCACACAC
>DAOLDO010000570.1:0-4725 GCA_035327325.1 Chloroflexaceae bacterium
GCGGAAATTCCACCACGCCCCCACGCCCAACCTGGGGGTGATCGCGACCGGCGACGACGGCGCCAGCGCGCGGATCTTCACCTCGCCCCACCGCCTGTTCCAACGGCCCACCAGCGAGTTCAACTCGCACCTGGCCGTGCACGACGACCAGGTCGCTCGCAGCGGCACCAACTTCCACGCCCTGATCCACGCCCAGCCGCCCCACCTGGTCTACCTCAGCCATATCCCCGCCTACCGCGACCAGTCCTTCTTCAACCGCCGGCTGCTGCGCTGGGAGCCGGAGACGATCATCAATCTGCCCGAGGGGATCGGCGTGCTGCCCTACTGCCTGCCCGGCTCGCCCTCGATGATGGAGGCGAACCTGCTCGGCTTGCGCACCCACAACGTGGTGCTGTGGAGCAAGCACGGCGTGATGGCCCGCTCGGAGCTCTCCGTCACCCGCGCCGCCGACCGCATCGAGTACGCCGAGACCGCGGCCCTCTATGAGTATATGGACCTGTGCAACGGCGGGCGCGGCGAGGGCCTGACCGAGGACGAGCTGCGCGAGATTGTGCGGGCCTTCGCTGTGAAGACGAGCCTGGTGTGAGCCTATGAGCGACACGACCAATTTCCTCGCCGTGGACATCGGCGCCTCGAGCGGCCGCGTGATCCTGGCGCGCTGGGACGGGCGGCAGTTCGCGCTGGAGGAGCTGCACCGCTTCTGGAATGGCCCCCTGGAGGAGGGCGGCCACCTCCACTGGGAAGCGGGGCGGCTGTGGCGGGAGATCCAGGCCGGCCTGGCGGCCTACGCCAGGCGGGACGCCGCGCCCCTCGCCGGCATCGGCATTGACACCTGGGCCGTGGACTACGGTCTGCTCGACGCCGAGGGGCGCCTGCTGGGCAACCCCTTCCACTACCGCGACCCGCGCACGGCGGGCATGCCCGCCCTGGTGGACGCCCAGATTCCCCCGGCCGAGCTGTACGCGGCGACCGGCATCCAGCGGCTGCCGCTGAACACGCTCTACCAGCTGGCGGCCGCGGCGCGGGCGGCGGACGGGCGGCTCGCCGCCGCCGACACGCTGCTGCTGATGCCCGACCTGTTCCACTACTGGCTGACCGGCCGCAAGGTGGCCGAGTACACCAACGCCACGACGACCATGCTGCTCGACGCCCGCGAGCGGCGCTGGGCGACCGACCTGCTCGACCGGCTGGGCCTCCCGGCGCATATCCTGCCGCCCGTGGTCGAGCCCGGCACGGCCCTCGGCCCGCTGCTGCCAGCCGTGCGCGACGCCGCGGGCCTGCGCCACGACGCGCCGGTGATCGCCGTGGGCACCCACGATACCGCCAGCGCGGTGGCCGCTGTCCCCGGCCTCGACGAGCGGAGCGCCTACATCAGCAGCGGCACCTGGAGCCTGGTCGGGGTCGAGCTGGGCGCGCCCGTGCTGAGCGCCCAGGCGCAGCGGCTCAACTTCACCAACGAGGGCGGCGTGGCCGGCACGGTGCGCTTTCTCAAGAACGTCGCCGGCCTCTGGCTGCTCCAGGAGTGCCGGCGCCAGTGGCAGCAGGAGGGCCAGTCCTACGGCTGGCCCGAGCTGGTAGCCCTGGCCGAGGCCGCGCCGCCCCTGCGCTCCCTGGTTGATCCGGACGCGCCGGAGTTCCTCGCCGTGGGCGACATGCCCGCGACGATCCGCGCCGCCTGCCTGCGCACGGGGCAGCCCGTCCCCGAGAGCGTGGGCGCGCTGGTGCGCTGCTGCCTCGAGAGCCTCGCCCTGAAGTACCGCTGGGTGGTCGAGGCGCTGGAGGGCCTCACGGGCCGGCGGATCGAGACCGTGCGCGTGGTCGGCGGCGGCAGCCAGAACGCCCTGCTCTGCCAGCTCACCGCCGACGCCTGCAAGCGCCCCGTGGTGGCCGGCCCCGCCGAGGGCACGGCCCTGGGCAATGTCCTCGTCCAGGCCATCGCCACGGGGCACCTGCCGGACCTCGCGGCCGGCCGGCGCGCCGCCGCGGCCTCGGTGCCGCAGACCCTCTATGCCCCCCGCGAATCGGGCGACTGGGACGCCGCCATCGTGGGCTTTGAGGCCCTGGTCGCCAGCCTCCCCCAGCCCTGAGCGGCCGGCGCCACGGCTTTCGGCTTGTGGTGCCGGCCCTATCCCCCCGCGCCGGCCGCCTCGCCCTGGGCGTAGGCCGCCGGCTCCTTCAGGCTGCTGTAGGTCGGGGGGACGATCAGCAGGGCGCCGTCGGGGACCGCCTCCACCTCGAGGGGGGTGCTCCCCAGCTGCTCGCCGTCGAGCTGGGTGGGCAGCGCCGGCCTGGTGCTCACCCTGATCCGCGAGGCGGTCATGTAGCGCAGGCCCCTGGTGCCGTCGAAGCGGCGGGTCAGGATGCTCAGCGCGATGCGCAGCGCCCCCAGCAGCGAGGCCGACGACATGATCATGAGGTCGAGCTTGCCGTCGTGGGGGTGGATGTTCGGGCCCAGGGCGACATTGGCGTCGTTGATCTCGCCCACGTTGACGATCAGCACCGTGTGGGCGCGCAGCCGCATGCGCCGGCCGTCAACCTCCAGCTCGACCCGCGCCGGGCGCAGCGTGAACAGGTTCTTGACCCCGGTGACGACGTAGGCGCCGAAGCCCAGCAGGTTCTTCAGCTCGCGCGAGGCGTCGCCGATCAGCCGCGCGTCGTAGCCGGCGCCGGCCACCAGGGCGAAGTAGCGGTCCTCGCGGGGCAGGTACCCGACGTCGAGCCTGAGGGCCTTGCCGTCGAAGATCGTCTCCAGCGCCCCCTCCTGCTCCGCCGGGATGCCCAGGGCCCGGGCGAGCAGGTTGGCCGTCCCCGCCGGGATCTGCGCCAGGGGCACCGGGCTGCCGCTCTTGATCAGGCCGCTCATGGCCTCCATCACCGTGCCGTCGCCGCCCGAGACGACGACGAGGTCAAAGCCCTCGGCCGCGGCCCCCTGGGCCCAGCGCAGCGCGTCGCCGGCCTCGCCCGTCTCCCTGATGGCGTAGCGCAGCCCCGCCCGGGCGAAGCGCTCCTCGATCAGGGCGCGCGTCTCGCCCGGGTCGTGCTGCCCCGACACGGGGTTCATAATCACCAGGGCGTGTTGATAGCTCACCCTCGGCCCCTCCTCGTTCGCTGGCGCGATCCGCCCTGGCCGACATGCACGAACTACGCCAGGCCGGCCAGATCTGGCACGCACATTGTAACAAGAGGGCCAGGGCCACGACCGCGGGCGCGTTGCATTGTTCATTCAGATTGCGAGGGCAGCTCCATGGGGGATCTCTACACATACAACAGGCTTTCGTTCGACCGGCCGGATGTGAAGTTTGAGGTGATTGACCAGACCGTGCAGCTGGCGGTCGAGATCGCCCGCGAGGGGCGCGAGGGGCGCAAGATCGGGACGCTGTTCACGGTCGGCGATGAGCTCGCCGTGCTCGAGCGCTCGACCAACCTCATCCTCGACCCGCTGCAGTACCACCCGGACGAGGAGAAGCAGATCGGGCAGCCGTCGGCCCGCGAGACGATCAAGGAGCTCGCGCAGCTCGATGGCGCCTTCGTCGTCACCTCCCAGGGCGTGGTCTGCTCGGCCTGCCGCTACCTCAACGCCTCGACCGAGGGCCTCACGCTTCCCCTCGGGCTCGGCAGCCGCCACGTGGCCGCCGCGTCAATCTCGCGCGAGACGGACGCCATCGCCGTGGTGGTCTCGGAGAGCTCGGTGGTGCGGGTCTTTGACGACGGCAAGCTGATGGCCGAGATTATCCCCGAGCTCTGGATGCTCGGCGACTCCCTGCTCCCGCAGATCGTCCACGACATCATGGCGCGCGCCAAGGCGCCGGCCTGACCTGGCCGCGCCAGGAGGCCCCGCGATGACCGACGGCCCCGTGCGCGCCCAGCTCGGCCCCGCCGCCCTGGCCGCCGCCCTCGACGCCCACACGGCGGCCTACTTCGCGAGCTACGCCACGCTGCCGGGCGCGACCTTCCGCGCGGACGGCCATGTGCAGCGGCTGGTCAGCGGCCTGCCGGTTGACCTCTTTAACGCAGTGGTGCTGGCCCGCCTCACCCCGGACACCGCCGACGCCAGGATCTCCGCCGTCGTCGCCGAGTTCCAAACGCGGGCGCTCCCCTTCGTCTGGCATGTGGGGCCGACAAGCGGCCCGGCCGACCTCCCCGAGCGCCTGCTCGCCCACGGGCTCGCCCACGACGAGGATGAGCCCGGCATGGCCGCCGACCTGACCGCCCTGCCGGGCGTGCCCCCGCCCGAGGGGCTGACGATCCACGGCGTGGCCGACGCGGGGGCGCTGCGCGAGTGGGTGGGCCTCTGGCTCGGGCCGGTGCCGGCGCCCGTGTTCGACGCCTGCGTCTTCGCCATGGGCGGGGTGCCCCACGGCCCGGCGGCCGACCACGAGCTGCTGCTCGGGCGGCTGGACGGGCGCGCCGTGGCGATCGCCGAGCTGTTCGTCGGGGCGGGCGTGGCCTCGGTGCAGCACGTCGTCACGGCCGCCGCCGCCCGGCGGCGGGGCATCGGCGCGGCGCTGACCCACGCCGTGCTTCTGCGGGCGCCGGCCCGCGGCTACCGCCACCCCGTGCTGACCGCCTCGCCCGAGGGCCTCGGCGTCTACGCCCGCCTCGGCTTCCGCTCGGTCTGCACCGTGCGCCGCTACGTGCCCCGGATCTAGTGCGCTTTCAGCGCAGGGTCTCGGGGGTCGAGCATAGGGTATGGCGTCCTACCTCACCCCCCGTCCCCCTCTCCTG
>DAOLDO010000571.1:0-4721 GCA_035327325.1 Chloroflexaceae bacterium
CCCCGCCGCGCCCCTACGCCCGGCGCGCCGCGGCGGGGTGAGGTCCGTCGGGACCGGGGCGCCCCTACGCCAGTGTGGCGCCTGTCACGCGCCCGGCTGCGACGTGGGCCTCGATCAGGGCGACCGCCCGGGCCACGCCGTCCTCGGCCCTGATCGTCTCGCCCAGCGCCGCCGCCCGGGCGCGCATCGCCGGGTCGCCGACGGCCGCCGCGATCGCTCCCGCCAGGGCCTCGGCCGTCAGGCGGCGCTGCGGGATGGGCCGCGGCCCCGCGCCCAATTCGGCCACGCGCCGCCCCCAGAAGGGCTGGTCGCCGAAGAAGGGGCAGATCACCGTCGGCACGCCCGCCCGCAGCCCCGCGCCCGTCGTGCCGGCGCCGCCGTGGTGTACCACCGCCGCCATGCGCGGGAACAGCCAGTCGTGCGGCGCCTGGTCGAGCATGTGGACGCTCGCCGGCAGCTCCGCCGCGGCCAGCCCGCCGTAGCCGGTGGCGAGCACGCCGCGCTGCCCCGCCCGCTCCAGCGCCTCCACCACCGTGCGCGTCGTCCGCGCCGCGTCCCGCGCCGCCATGCTCCCGAAGCCCACGTAGACCGGCGGTGGCCCCGCCTCGAGGAAGGCCGCGAGCGCCGCGGGCGGCTGCCAGGGGCGCAGCGGGTCGAGGAACCAGTACCCGGTGGCCACGCTGTGCGCGCCCCAGTCCGCCGGCGTCGGCACCACCGCCGGGCTGTAGCCGTACAGCCGCGGCACCGGCCGCCCGCGCAGGGTCAGCTCGTCACGGGCAGGCGGCAGGCCCAGCGTCTCGCGGCGCCAGCGGTTCACCAGCCCGCGCACCGAGGCTGTGCTCAGGCGCACCATCACGCTGTGGCTCATCCGGTTCAGGGCTGGCCCCAGGCTCGCGACGGGCAGGATCGGGCTCGGGAAGGCGGCCGTGGGCGACATGAGCGGCAGCGGCAGGGCCAGGATGCCCGGGATGCCCAGCTTCTCGGCCAGGCTGTGGCCGCCCATCGCCTTGGGGTGGTAGACGATCAGCTCGGCGCCTTCGGCGGCCGCCGTGGCGTCGTCGAGGACCTGGCGCAGCATCGGCTGCACCTGCCTGAGCAAGGCCAGGGGGTTGCCCTTGCCGGCGAGCGCCGCCTTGCCCTCGGGGGTCTGGATCAGCTCGAGGAACTCGCCGCGCACCGGGGCGAAGCCGAGGCCGCGCTCGGCCGCCAGCGGGGCGAACGCCTCCATGGTCGCCAGGGTGACGCTGTGGCCCGCGGCCCGCAGCCCGGCGCCCAGGGCCACGTAGGGCTGCACGTCGCCGCGCGAGCCGACAGTCAGGATCAGGGTCTTCATCGGGTTGCTCCTTCGTGGCTCGCGGGCCGCGCCCGCGGGGTGAGCCCGTGCTGGATGATCTGGACCACCTGGTCGTAGAGGGCGTCCACCTCGGCCCCCGCGACCGCGGCCGGGTCGCCGGCCACCTCCTCCAGGCTCAGGCCGAGACGGCGCGCGATCAGGCCCTGCAGGTTCGCCACCAGCTGCTCGAGCACGAAGGCCGCCAGCTCGAGGTCGAGCCCCGAGTCAATCTCCCCGCGCTCGACGCCGCGCTCCAGCAGGCCCCGCAGGTGGGACTCGCCCGCCCGGCTCAGGCGCCGCTCCACCTCGGCCCGGAACGGCAGGTCGTCGCTCACCGCTCGGTACATCAGCCGGGTGAGCAGCGGCTCGGTCAGGCCGACCCGCATGCTGGCCTGCATCTGCCAGCGCAGCAGGTCGAAGAAGCCCAGCTCGGGGTCGGGCGGGGCCTCGGCGCTCAGCAGCGCGAGCTGCCGCGCCACGGCCTGCTCGAGCGTGTACAGGTACAGCTCCTGCTTGTGCGCGAAGTACTGGTAGATGCTGCCCTTGGCGATGCCCGCCCGCTCGACGATGCGCGAGAGCGAGGCGACCCCGTATGGGTGCTCGGCGAACTCGGCCACCGCCAGGGCGATGATCGCCTCGCGCTTGGCCGCCGGCAGGTTGAAGAAGGTCGGCTTCGGCATGCCCGTCCATTCGTGTGACCACCCGGTCATATGACTGGGTGGTCACATGCTAGCACAGGCCGCCGTCGCCGCCATCGTCCTTCAGACGGAGGGCGAGGGGCTTTCCGACGAGCGCCCCCTCTCCCTGAGTGGAAGAGGGGGCGCCGAAGCCGTCCTGCTGCGGATTCTCCCTTCTCACCTTGAGGGAGAGGGGCAGGGCGTGAGGGCCACAAGGCCGCCCCTACGGCCGCAGCACCTGCGGCAGGAAGACCTGCTGGCTGAGCGGGCTGCTGGCCGGCGTGCGCGAGCTCCAGGTCGGCAGGCGCCCGTCGCGGGCGAGCAGGCGCAGCCCACTGCCGTCCAGGCCCACCAGCCACAGGTCCGAGGGGCCGCCCCCCAGGGTCTCGCCGCGCTCGAAGACGATCGTGCGACCGTCCGGCGCGACGCTGAAGCTGCGCGCGAAGCTGTCGCTCAGCTGCGTCACCTGGCGCTCCTGGCCCGTGGCGAAGTCGTAGTGGAAGATGTTCGCCGCCAGAAACTGCGTATTCTCATACCTCGTCGTCCGCGCGAAGAGCAGCCCCGAGCCGTCGGGCAGCCAGCCGAACGAGAGGAGCCGCCTCTGCACCCCCTCCGCGACGAGCCGGACCCCCGCGCTGGTGCGCCCGCCCTCGCTGCCCCGGAAGATCGTGTACCCGTCCACGGGGGGCCAGGGGAAGGCCCCGTACAGCAGCTGCCCCGCCGGCGCGCCCGGTGGCGCCCACACCGCCCAGCAGGAGCGCTCGCGGTCGTCCTCGAGCAGCGGGCGGCCCAGCACCCCGAGCGGGGTCGTCGCCGGCGCGGTCCGCCGCACGCCGACGCAGGTCGAGCCGGACTGGGAGTAGCTGACCTCGCTGCCGTCGCCGCGCCAGCTCGGGGACCAGGCCCCGTAGTCCGGGATCCCCTCGCCGAAGATCGTCGCCGAGCGCGGGGTTGTGAGCGTGTTCTGCCCCGGCACGACGTCCACGCCCGCGACCGGCCAGCGGTGATCGCCGCGAAACACCACCACCAGCTGCACCAGGTTGCCCAGGTCGGCCACGTCGGGCACCGTCACCCTGACCGTGGCGCCCGGCAGGATCAGCACCTCCGTATGGCGCGGCGCCCCCTGCACGTAGATCGAGAAGTTGGCGTCGCGCGACGAGGTCTCGTTGCGCACCGTGACCGTGACGCTGCCGCGCGGGTAGCCCGCCAGGCCCGCGCAGGTCGGGGTGTTGACCAGGCGCCTGTAGCCGCGGCCGTCTGGCCTGATCCCGTAGATGTCCGAGGCGAAGACCGAGCAGCCGTCCTCGTGGTCGCTGCCGAAGGCGAGCTCGGCCGCGTCGGGCCGCCAGGCCAGGCTGCTGACCGCGTAGACGTCGCGGGGGTCGGGGCGCGGCACCGCCCAGAGCAGCCGGTCGCCGCTGCCGTCCGGCTCGATCAGGCGGATCTGGTCGCCCTGGCGCCCGCCGGCGCGGACATAGGCGATCGTGCCCGTGTCCTGGGCGGCGGCCGGCGGCCCGTGGGGCGCGAGGGCCCCCGCCAGCAGGGCGACGAGCGCGACGAGCATGGCCGGTCTGAACATAGCGCACCTCTCGGGGCCGGAAGCCCGGGTGAACAGCCCGGGCCCCCGGCCATTGGCGCCGCCGCGCGGCGCTACTCCACCACCAGCTCCTGGAGCATCCCCAGCTCGTAGTGCGGGCGGCCCTCGTTGGCCGGGCTGGGCAGGAAGCAGATCAGCGCGTAGCTGCCCGGCTCGAGCTCCAGCTCGGCGTACACGGTCTGGCCCGGCCCCGCCATCACACCGTCCACCTGGGTGACCAGCTCCCCGTACTGCTGCTCCTGCTCCTCCTCCGGCAGCTCCAGCAGGGCGCGCACGTCGGCGAAGCTCTTGCCCTCGTTGATGCGGAAGATCACCGCCTCGTGGTCCTCGGCGCCCGTGTTGGCGACCCGCACCAGCTGTGTGCCGGCGGCGACCCCCGAGACCGCGTAGCTGAAGTCCGCCATCTCGACCGTCCCGTCGGCGGCGGGCAGGGCCACCTCGCCGGCGGGCGCCGTGGTGACGGTCATGGCCTTGACCATGCCCTGGGCCGCGTCGGGCGGGCCGTCCTGCTCGGCGCCGAACGAGATCATGCCGTAGCTCCCCTCGGCCAGCTCGGCGATGAAACGCTTGCGCTCGCCCGCCTCCGCCGTGGTCTGCCCGACCAGGGTGATCCACTCGGGCGGCCCCTCGGACTCCAGGGCGCCCATCACGTCGTCCATGGTCTTGCCCTCGTCCATCCTGAACAGGATGAGGTCGTGGGTCTTCGCGCCCTGGTTGTCGAGCGTGATCTGGGTCCAGCCGCCGGGGATGCTGTCGGGCCCGCTGAAGCTGTACTCCCTGGCGGTGATCACCACCTCGGGGACGGGGCGGCCGGCCGTCTCGGCCGCCCCTGGCTGGGCGGCCTGCGGCCGGGCGGGCGCGCAGGCGGCCAGGCCGACCGCGAGCGCGAGCATGGCCGCGCCAGTCGTGAGCCGGCGTGTGATCGTTCGCATCGTTCGCTCCTTCGACTACTGCTGATCGTCACACATGTGCCGATGGGCGCCCGCGGCCTCACGGAGCCTCTCCCCCCGCCGGCTGGTCGGGCGGTGCCCCCTCCTCCTCCGGCTCGGCGATTTGCTCCGCGAGAAACGCGTAGGCGCGCACGAGCTCGCGGAGCGCGAACCCGTAGGTGAGC
>DAOLDO010000572.1:0-4718 GCA_035327325.1 Chloroflexaceae bacterium
GGCGTAACGGCGCACAGCCCCCGCCCGCCTCGAATCTTGGCCCTCACGGGCGCGCCCCTCCGCCGGGCCCTGCTGGCCGCGGACGAGCGCCGCCTTGCGAAGCGTGAGGGGCTGCTGCAGTGCGGCCCCCGGGAAGATCTCGAGCGCGTGGGGCGCGGCGTCGGGGGCGAAGGCACGCATGGGGCAGCAGTGGACAGCGTGACCTTCGTCATGGCCTGCCTGACCTCCCTCCCCCCGACGCAGGTGCCGCGGCGGGGGCGGGTAGGTCTGCGGTGTCGTCAGCAGGAGTTGGTATTACTTCCCGCCATCTCCCCAGTCGTGCGGGGCCCGCGGAGCTTCTACTCGCGCAGCGAGAATGGCCGGGCTGCTCAATAGCGCCTCGGTAACCTCCTTCTGGGCCAGGCGAATCGCCTCGGAAGCGATCGCCGCGGCCCGTTGGGCCTCCCCAGCTGCGAGGGCTTCGACCAACTCCTTATGTCCGTAGCGCACCTGATTGCGGGCGTGGCGAAACATGAGGGCAAGGTGAAAGAGGCGCTGCCCTTCATCTTCCAGCCGATCCACGAGCTCAATAATCCGCCGGTTGCCCGTGGCCTTGGCAATGGTGACGTAAAAGTCCCGGCTCGCACGAAGATACTCGGAAATCTGCCTTGTGTCGGGAAGGGTATAACCTCGCTGGCAGACCAGATCGATATGCCGAAGCTCTTCTATATTGATCCTCGGCGCAGCCCGTTCAATCATTGATGGAATAATAAGCATCCTCAGATCAAAAAGGTCGTTAACGTCACCTAGCGTGATAGGTGTAACCTCATAACCCTGACGGGGGAGGCTGTGAACAAGCCCTTCTTGAATCAGTCTGGTAAGGGCTTCGCGAACTGGTGTTTTGCTGATTCCTAGCTCTGTGCACAGCTGGTGCTCGGTGATGTGAGCCCCAGGCGCCAGTTCACACAGAATGATTCGCAATTTTAAGTTCGCGTATGCCTGTTCCACCAATGAGCCCGTATGGGTACCACTGTCGAGGTCTCTGGCCTGTTTCATCTGCGTTTTTAGGTCCCCCATGCTTTGGCCGCCAGCCACTACCCGCAGCAGTTGCAAGAACGTCTCCTCACTAGCGGACTAGTGTGATAAGACGCCTGGCAAAAACCTCTGGTTACAGGGATGCGGAGCTGGCAGCGCCTCAAGATGTATCGGTGCACCTGGTAATCATACTAGGGTGCGGGGACGGGAACAAGTAGCCAGATGAGGGACTCGCCTGGGCTTACCCGCACCCCTGTTCTCAGAACCCCGACGGTGCCATCTTCCCCTGCTTCGACGTGCTGAACAATCTGTCCCAGGAGATTGCGCACCAGTCCCAGCACCTGGCCGCGCTGCACCTGCTGCCCCAGGGCAACCATGGGCTCGTATACTCCACCGACCTGCGCGCGGACGCCCCACATCCGTACATAGACGGTTTGGCCTGGTGATAAAGGCTCTTCGGGGAGCATAGACATATGTGCTAGCACTCGCCGGGCGTAGCCGGCCATCTCATCAGCGTTCGCGCCCGCATACGCGAGGCTTGAGCCGACCTCAATTGAGATTGAGGGAATGCCGACGTCGCGCAGTGCGACACTGAGCATCCCGGGTATCTTTCGATCACTTGGCGCTGCGATATAGAGGATGCCAAGCTGTTCAGCAATGCCCCTTATGGACGGGCGCTCCTCGCCATCCATCCACCGACAGAGCGGGATATTGCCCAACTCGGGGCTGCCGCCGTGGAGATCAAGGACCAGATCAGCTCCCTGGATTAACTCTGAGAACAGTGCGTGGGCAATCTGCTCGGTGCGGGTGCCACCCGGATGGCCAGGGTGCACACGGTTCATATCCTGGTGGTCAAACGGGCTCGTGTGTGTGCCAGACACAAACGCATCAATGTTCATGCAGGGCACAGCGCGCAGCTCGCCGACAAGGGCCGCAGGGTCAATCGCATCGAGCAGCTTCAAGAGGCTGAGCACTCCATAGCCCTCACCGCCATGCTGCCCTGCCACAATGACCACGGTAGGCCCGGGTTGAGCGCCCCGAATACTGATGACAGGCAGACGATAAGGCCCGTCTATGGCATTGCCGACAGAGATCCAGGCGGCCCGTCGCTCTGCGGGCCCGAGTTCGCCGGGCCCGAGTGCCGTCGAACCTGCTGCTCCCATGGCTCACCCTTTCTACACACCTTGAAACAAGGGATCTCGGAATGATGCTGGCATAGGGCCACCGCGAGCCCACTAACGTCTCCCGGTCACGCTGCTAAACTATTTCAGCCGAGCTTTCCGCCGGCAGGACTAGCGTGGGCCGCCAGCAGAGTCTTGGTCTACATCAGGTGGACTGGCTGACCAGTTGCGTGCACGATCTGGCCGGTGAGGTAGGCGCTCTGATCGCTGGCGAGAAAGAGAAAGGTCGGGACTGTGTCTTCAGGGAGGGCAACGCGCCCAAGCACATTCTGCGCGCGTGCAGCACGGGATGCCGATCGCTCAGGCTCCGGCAAACTATCGGCGTTGCGCGTCCAGGCCACTGGCGAAATACAGTTGACGGTAATGCCGTCAGCCATCCACTCCTGTGCCGCTGTAAGGCTAAGGGCTACTATTCCCGCCTTCGCCGCCGCATAATTTGCCTCACGTGGGTATCCGCGTAGACCGGCACGCGAAACTACATTGATAATGCGGCCATAGCGCTGCTTACGCATGACTGCCGCCGCCGCCCGCATCGTGAAAAACGTTCCGTACAGATGCACGCGAATGACTCGATCGAACTGAGCGAGTGTCATCTCATGGAGCGGCGCATTCAGCAGGGTAGCTGCCGCGTTCACCAGGATGTGCAGGCCACCAAACACCTTCAGCGCGGTCGCAACCAGGTTGGCGGCATCTGCCTCGTCACCCATTGCCCCCGTGCAACAGACAGCCACACCTCCAGAAGCCTGAATCTCCGCCGCCGTTGATGCGCAGACTTCGGCGTCTATGTCGTTGACCACAACTGCCGCACCCTGTGCTGCGAAACCCTGCGCGACAGCCCGCCCAATCCCTCGACCGGCACCAGTGATAATCGCCACACGATCGTGGAGCAGTCTGCTCACGGCTCCTCCTCTCTTAGGGCCTCAAGCGGTTCCAGGGCTGATTCCATACAGCTCCCCAAACTTCTGTTTGAGATAGGCAATGTACGGCCCCGGGTCCAACGCTGCCTGGCCAGTGAGACGCTCGACGATCTCGAGTGGCTGATACTTGCTGCCGTGGCAGTGGATATTGCGGCCCATCCAGTCACGCACCACGAGGAAGTTGCCCTCGCGCAGCTGTGTTTCGAGGTCAGGAGTTGCCGCCTCCATCAGGCGCCAGAGCTGCAGGCCCAACGTGTTTCCGATGGTGTAGCTTGGAAATCCACCGTGACCACCACGCGACCACTGAATATCTTGCAGCACCCCGGTAAGGTCGTCGCTGGGTCGGAGACCGAGGTAGCGCTCCGACAGATCGGCCCATGCCGTCGGTAGATCGGCGACGGCCAACTCCTGCTCGATCAGCATATTCTCGAGATCGAAGCGCAGCATAATGTGCAGATCATAGGTCACCTCGTCGGCCTCGACACGGATGAGCGATGGCCGCGAACGGTTGACGGCACGGTACCAGGCTTCGAGACTAACGCCCTCTGTCTGTTCTGGAAAGAGGCTCTGGACACGCGGGTACCAGTAACCCCAGAATGGCCGTGAGCGCCCGAGCACATTCTCCCACATGCGGGCCTGGCTCTCGTGGAGCCCGGTGGAGATACCGCCGTACACTGGCGTTAGATTCGCGCCCTGCGCAGTTGTTCCATCCAGCGATGTGCGGCGGAACTCCATCGGCACGCCCTGGAAGTACATCCCATGGCCAGCCTCGTGGATCGTTGAGAAAAAGCCGGCAGGGAACGAATGTTCCTTGATCCGTGTGGCCAAGCGGACATCGCCAGGAGAGATTGAGTAGGAGATAGGGTGTAGAGCTGTGTCAATGCGCCCACGGTCGAAGTCAAAGCCCAGGGTCCGCACAACCTCGCCGGCAAGCGTACGTTGCCGCTCAGGATCAAAGTGCTGATGCAGCACCCGGTCGTCAATGGTGTCAGAGTGCTCCGCAACAAGCCGGGCAAATGGCACAATCTCAGCGCGGATCCGGTCGAAGAGCGCCTCTACATGGATGGTTCGGAGGCCAGGCTCGCGCCGTTCAAGCAGCGCATCATAGCGTCGCTCGGTGTAGCCCATGACCTCGGTTAGCTCGATCAGCAGCCTGACGACCTCCTCGAGCATCGGCTGCCAGACCCTGAAGTCATTCGCCCGCCGCGCCTCAGCCCAGCTGTGATAGCCTCGTGAGGCGGCCCGTGACATAGCGACGACCAGTTCTGGCGGTATCTTCTTGTATTGCTCGTAATTCCTCCTGGTAACGCGCACCAGCGATCCCTCAAAGGTATCGAAGCCGCAGGCGTTTGCCCAGTCAGCCAGTGCGTCGAGGACTTCGCCCATCTCGTCGCTTGTGAAGCGCTGGTGAATGAGTCGTTCCAGAGTCGCCTTCTGGTCCGCTCTGGCCGCCGAGCCACCGCGAGGCATCATGCAGAGCTCATCCCATCCCAGGAGTGTGGCTGTCCGGCTCAAGTCATACACCTCGCCCAGCATGTCGAGGAGTTTCTGGAACAAGGCGGGTCGCTCAGTCGTAGACGGCATAGCACAGCCTCCTAAGCGTGCA
>DAOLDO010000573.1:0-4718 GCA_035327325.1 Chloroflexaceae bacterium
CCCCGGAGCGCGACGCGGCTGAGGCGTCGAGCGACGCGACCGCGGACGACGAGGCCGCGGACGACGAGGCCGCGCCCGCCCCGGAGACCGCGAGCGACGAGGCCGACCCCGCCGCGGCGGCCAGCGAGACGTCCACCGCAGCCGAGAAATGAGGAGCCAATGAACTGGATCACGCCCTATAGCCCGCAGTGGGCCTCGCAGCGCCCCGAGGCGCTCATCCCCATGGTGGTGGAGAGCACCAGCCGCGGCGAGCGCGCCTTCGACATCTACTCGCGCCTGCTCAAGGAGCGCATCATCATCCTGGGCACGCCGATTGACGACCAGATCGCCAACCTGATCGTGGCCCAGCTGCTCTTCCTCGAGAGCGAGGACCCGGACCGCGACATCTGGCTGTACATCAACAGCCCGGGCGGCTCGGTCACGGCGGGCCTGGGCATCTACGACACGATGCGCCACATCAGGCCCGACATCGCCACGGTCTGCGTGGGCATGGCGGGCAGCATGGCCACGCCGATCCTTGCCGGCGGCACCAGGGGCAAGCGCTACAGCCTCCCCCACTCGACCATCCATATGCACCCGGCGGGCGGCGGGGGGCGCGGCTACGCCCCGGACATCGAGATCATGGCCAGGGAGCTGCTGCGCATGCAGCAGATGGTCTTCGAGCTGCTCTCGAAGGACACCGGCCAGTCGGTGGACCGGATCGCGAAGGACTTCGACCGCGACCTGTACATGACGCCCGAGAAGGCCAAGGAGTACGGGATTATTGACGAGATCCTGAACCGCGAGGACCTGGCGGAGAAGAAGTAGCAGCAATGGGCCGTAGGGGCGCCGCGCGCTGCTACGGCCCGGAGAACCCCCCATGACCCGTTCCCGCAATAGTGGTAGCCGCGGCGCCTACGTCTGCTCGTTCTGCGGCCGGGGCCAGGATGAGGTGCAGCGCCTCATCGCCGGCCCCGGCACCGTGTTTATCTGCGATGAGTGCGTGGCCCTGTGCAGCGCGATCATCGCCGAGGAGACCGAGCAGCAGATGGCGGCCCCCCGCCGCAACGCCCCGCCCGGCCCGGCGCGCCTCCCCGCCCCCCGCAAGCTGCGCGAGAAGCTCGACCAGTACGTGGTCGGGCAGGACCGGGCCAAGGTCGTGCTCTCGGTGGCGGTCTATAACCACTATAAGCGGATCCGCGCCGGCTCGAAGATCGACGAGGTCGAAATCAGCAAGAGCAACATCCTGCTGCTCGGCCCCACCGGCAGCGGCAAGACCCTGCTCGCCCAGACCCTGGCCCGTATCCTCGACGTGCCCTTCGCCATCGCCGACGCCACGGCCCTCACCGAGGCCGGCTACGTCGGCGAGGACGTCGAGAACATCCTCTTGCGCCTGATCCAGGCCGCCGACGGCGACGTCGAGCGGGCCCAGACGGGCATCATCTACATTGACGAGATCGACAAGATCGCCCGCAAGGCCGACAACCCCTCGATCACCCGCGACGTGTCGGGCGAGGGCGTGCAGCAGGCCCTGCTCAAGATCCTCGAGGGCGGCGTGGCCCACGTGCCGCCCCTGCCGGGGCGCAAGCACCCCCAGCAGGAGTACATCTCGTTCGATACGACCAACGTGCTCTTCGTCTGCGGCGGCGCCTTCGAGGGCATCGAGGAGGTGGTCGCGAAGCGGGTGCGCGGCAAGAACCTGATGGGCTTCGGCAGCCAGAAGCCGGGCGCCACGGCGGCCGACCACGCCACCCTGCTGGCCCAGATCTCGCCCGACGACTTGATGCGCTACGGCTTCATCCCCGAGTTCATCGGCCGCCTGCCCGTGGTGGTCGGCCTCGAGCGGCTCACCCACGAGGCCATGCTGCGCATCCTCACCGAGCCGCGCAACGCGGTGATCAAGCAGTACCAGAAGCTGCTGGCCCTCGACCACTGCGAGCTCGAGTTCACCCAGGACGGCCTCGAGGCGATCGTCGAGCGGGCCATGCAGGCCAAGACGGGCGCCCGCGCCCTGCGCAGCATCGTCGAGGAGGTGCTGCTCGACGTGATGTACGAGGTGCCGGCCCAGGAGCACATCGGCCGCTGCATTATCAACGCCGAGGTGGTGACGGGCCGCGGCCACCCCATCCTGGTGCCGCGCACCGAGCGCCCCGACTACCGCCGCCGCCTCGACGAGGCCGTCTAGGGACTCCGGGGGCGAGCCGGCTCGCCCCCGACCCCGCGGGGGTTTATGCCGCCTTTTCGTCGCACAGCCGACCGCGCCGCCGAGGAGGCCCAGCCGCCCCGGCGCATCCTGATCGCCGACGACGACCCCGCCATCGTCGCCCTGATCCAGGTCACCCTCAAGGACCCGCGCTACGAGCTGACCGCGGTGACCAACGGCCTCGAGGCCCTCAAGGCTTTCGAGCGTCTGCCCTACGACGTGGTCATCCTCGACGTGATGATGCCCTACGTGGACGGCTTCGAGGCCTGCCAGCGCATCCGTGAGAAGAGCGACGTGCCGATCGTCATTCTGACCAGCCGCGACGGCACCGACGACATCGTGCACGGCTTCGAGCTCGGCGCGGACGACTATATCACCAAGCCCTTCAAGACGGCCGAGCTGATCGCCCGCGTCGAGGCCATCCTGCGCCGCGTCGAGGGCTACAAGTCGCGCCGGGCCCCGCCGATCGTGCGCGTCGGGCCGATCGAGATTGACGAGCCCCGCCACCGGGTCACCGTCCGCGGCGCCGAGGCCAACCTCACGCCGATGGAGTTCGAGCTGCTCTACTTCCTCGCCGCCAACGCGGGGCAGGTCTTCGACCGAGAGACCCTGTTCCGCGAGGTCTGGGGCTACGAGTATGTCGGCGAGACCAACCTGGTTGACGTGTGCGTGCGCCGCCTGCGCGAGAAGGTCGAGGAGACCCCGTCGCGCCCGCGCCTGATCGTCACCGTCCGCGGCGTCGGCTACAAGCTGTCCGAGGGATGACTATGTCGGACCAGATCCACGTCTCACGGCACCCCCTGGTGCAGCACAAACTGGCCCTGCTGCGCAGCAGCCTGACCGAGCCGAAGAAGTTCCGCGAGCTGGTGCGCGAGATCGCCCAGCTGCTCTTCTACGAGGCCACCGAGGACCTGGGCCTCGCCCCGATGACGGTGCAGACGCCCCTGGCCCCCTGCGAGGGCTACGAGGTAGCCGACCGCGTGGGCGTGATCCCGATCCTGCGGGCCGGCCTGGGCATGTCCGAGGCGATCATTGACATTTTGCCCACCGTCCACGTCTGGCACCTGGGCCTGTACCGCGACCACGAGACCTTGCAGCCCGTGACCTACTACAACAAGCTGCCCAAGGAGCCCGACATTGACCTGTCGATCATCGTTGACCCGATGCTGGCCACGGGCGGCTCGGCGGTGGCCGCGGTGGACATCCTGAAGGACTGGGGCGCCAGCAGGATCAAGTTCCTGGGCCTGATCGCCTCGCCCGAGGGCGTGCAGACCCTCACCCAGGCCCACCCCGACGTCGCCATCCACCTGGCCGCGATTGACAGCCACCTCGACGAGCGCGGGTATATCGTGCCGGGCCTGGGCGACGCGGGCGACCGCCAGTTCGGCACGGGCTGACGCCCGTATGGTCACGCTCGCGCTGGCCGCGACCTTCCTGGTCGCCTGCGCCGTCACGGCCGCCCTGACCCCGCCGCTCATCAGGCTCTCGCAGCGCGAGGGCTGGGTGGCCAAACCGGGTCCCCGCCACGTCCACCGGACGCCCACGCCCACGGTCGGCGGGCTGGCTATGATCGCGGGCTTCGCCGCGGCCCTGCTGCTCAGCTTCGCCCTCGAGGGGCTCGACCCGGCCCTCCGGCGCTCGCCCTTCGAGCACCTGCGCCTGGGGCTGCTCCTGGTGGGCGCCAGCATGGTCGCCGCGGTCAGCCTGGTGGACGACCTGCGCGACCTGCCGGCCCTGCCGCGCCTGGGGGTGCACGTCGTCGCCGCCCTGGTGGCCGTCGGGCCGTACCTGTGGGAGCAGACGCTGGAGCCCGAGGCCAGGGGCATTGTGCTGACGGCCTTCAACTTCCCCTTCATCGAGCAGATCCACCTCCATGACCTGAGCCCATGGCTGGCGATCGGGGCCACGGTCTTCTGGATTGTCGGCATGCAGAACATGGTCAACTGGGCCGATGGGCTCGACGGGCTGGCCGCCGGCGTCACCCTGATCGCGGCGACCGTGCTCGCCCTGCACACCTTGAACCTCGAGCCGCCCCAGCTCACTGTGGCCCTGCTGCCCCTGGCCCTGGCCGGGGCCTGCGCGGGGTTCCTGCCCTTCAACTTCCACCCGGCGCGGACCTTCATGGGCGACGTTGGGGCCATGACCCTTGGCTACCTGCTGGGGGTGAGCGCGATCATCGGGGGGGCCAAGCTGGCCACCGCGCTGCTGGTGATGGGCGTGCCCCTGATTGACGGGGCCTGGCTGATCGTCTCGCGGGTGGCCCGGGGCGGCTCGGCGGCCGGCGCGGGGCGCGACCACCTGCACCACCGCCTGCTGGACATGGGCCTCACGCAGCGGCAGGTGGTCTTCAGCTACTACACGCTGAGCGCGGTCTTCGGAGCCGTGGCCCTGCTCGACGTGCCGCCCGCGGCCAAGCTGGGCGCCCTGATCGTGCTCGGGGCCCTGGTGCTCGCCGCCATCCTCTACGCGGCGCGACGGGCCCCGGCCCACCAGGGGGCGTAGAATACCGGCTATGTTCGGCATAGGCAGGCGGGGG
>DAOLDO010000574.1:0-4673 GCA_035327325.1 Chloroflexaceae bacterium
GGGGCAGGGGGGTGAGGTCCGAAACCGGCGAGGGACTTCAGCCGACGTGTACTAGATCATGAGCCCCTGCCCCTCCAGCCAGAAGCGCAGCCACGACATGCTGCCCAGGATGAGCAGGGTGGGGACAAGGGCCACGGCCGCCGGCCGCGCCAGCTGGCGCAGGCTCGTCACCCGGCCCTCGTAGCCCATCACCAGGCTGGTCAGCAGCAGGCTCACCACATAGAGCACGCCGGTGATGCCGAAGAAGGCGGTGAAGGCCAGGGGCCAGTAGAGCAGCCACAGGTTGGCGTAGATCGCCACCAGCACCAGGAAGTTGACCCCCAGGATGCCAAGCAGCTCCCACCAGCTGCGCAGGATGGGCAGGCTGTCGTCAACGTCCTTGCGCAGGGTCTTGTTCACCACCAGGTGCAGCATCACGGCGATCGAGACGCCCATGCCCATCCCTGTGAGGGTGCGCAGCAGGTTGTTCGGCTCGTAGAGGTGGGGCCGGCCGAGGTCAACGAACAGCGAGTTGAAGCCGTCCACGCCCATGATCGCGACGAAGGCGACCAGGGCCACGTTGAGGCTCCGGGGCGGCAGACCGCCGGCGCGCCCGCGCCCGATCGCGTAGAGGTAGAGGGCGGTCAGCAGGAAGCTCGTATAGATCCCGCTGTTGCGCGCGCAGAGGGGGAACTGGGCGCCGCCCAAGGTGATGTTGTGCTGCTGGGCGCACACGCCGTGCACCACGGCGTACATCTTCCACTCGAGGGGGGCGCCGGGCCAGAAGACCAGGGCGCCCAGCAGCACGCCGAACAGGGCGGCGAGCAGCCAGAGCCACGGCCGCTCGACGCGGGCCTCGGCGTTCGGCAGAGGCGCGGTCGCCTGCTCGCGCTCGGCCATGCGCCGCCGGGCCATGGCGATCACTTCGTCGGGGGTTGGCTCGCTCATCTGAGTGTGTCGAGGCGCTCTTGCAGCGTCTGGGCTGTGAGGGCGCCGATATGCTTCGCGCCAATGGTGCCGTCGCTGTTGATGAAGTAGCTCACGGGCAGGCTGGTGACGCTGTAGCGGTCGCCGATGTCGCCCGCGATGTTGGCGATCAGGGGGAAGCTGACGCCCACCTGCGGCGCGAAGCGGGCGATCGCGGCGGGCAGCTCGTTGCGGTTGACCGCCAGCACCTGCAGCTCGCCGCCGGCGCCGTCGTAGGCCTGCTGGAGCGCGGGCATCTCCTCGACGCAGGGCAGGCACCAGGTGGCCCAGAAGTTGATCAGCACCGGCGTGCCGCGCAGGTCGCTCAGGCGGCGGGTCGTCCCGTCCGGCAGCACGTAGCTGAAGTCGGGGGCCATGTCGCCCTCGACCAGCTTGCCGCCCCCCGCGTCGAGCAGACGGCTCTCGGCCGCGATCGTGGCGTCGCCGATGTCGAGGTCGGCCGGCACCTGCGCCGGCTGCGCGCCTCCGCAGGCCGCCAGGGCGAGGGCGAGGGTGGCGAGGATGATCAGCTGCTTCATAGGCTCATTATAGCAGGGCGGCGGGCTCGCCGCGTCCCCTTGTGGTCTGATGGCGCCGGCCGCCGCCCCCTCGCCGGCGGGGGCGTGGAGAACCCGGCCCCCACGTCAATCCCTGATCTGCGCGAGCTGGCCGCGGCGGAAGACGATCACCACGCGCTCGGCGCCATAGCGCGCCCGGGCACCGGTGAAGACGACGCCGTCGTGGCCGTTGCGGTCGAGCCACCACTCGGCCGCCAGGGCGGGCTCGAGGTCGAGCCCGAGGCCCCTGGCCTCGGCGCCGATGGCCCGCAGCCGCGCCGCCCAGGCCCCCAGCTCGCAGAGGAGGGGGCGCTCGACGCGGGCCCTGTAGCGCGCCGGCGCCATCCCGGACAGCAGCCGCCCCCACCAGGGCCGCCCGCCCTCGCTCCCCTCGCGCAGCGGGACGAGGGTGATGCCGCGGCCCGCCGGCGTGTGCTCCTGCATGAGCTGCTCGCGGTGCAGCCTGTAGGCCCCGTGGGCCTGGGAGCCCTCGGCCCACAGGGCGGCCTCGCGGGCGTCGAGCCGGGCCGGCTCGTCGTCGAGGTCGGCGACGCGCGGCACCCGCGGCGGGGCCATGATCTGGATCTGCGGCAGGGGCCGGTCGGCCACGGGCCCGCCGGCGCCGTCGCGCCAGCCGGCCGCCACCACGCGCATCGGCCCGTCGCGGCGCAGCCCGAAGCGGAAGCCGCGCCGCCCCTTGCCCTCCCAGGCCCGCGAGCTGGCGGCCACCTCGACGGCGAGGCGCAGGCCGGCGCCGCAGCCCTCGGCGGGGAACCACTCGACCGGGGCCACAAAGTGGAAGACCATGCGCTGGCCGGCGGCCTCGCTGCCCGCGGGGCGCCAGCCGCGGCCGACCAGGCCGCTCCAGCCGCCGCGCACCGGGCGCAGGGGCGGGTAGATCGCCACCACATCGGCGGGGCCGGGCGGCTCGTCCAGCACCCACAGCCCGGGCGGCACCGCGCCCGAGGCCGGCAGCTTCACCGTGCCGCCGATCGCCTGCTGGGGCACCGCGGCGTTGGCCAGGCGCACCGTCGGGCCGAGGGCCGCCGCTGGCCCCTCGTCTTCGGCGGGCGCGCGGCCGCGCACCGGCCTGCCGCACGCGATGCAGAAGCGGGCCGCGTCGGGCGGCAGGGCGGCCCCGCACTGGGGGCAGAACTTCGGGGGCGGCCTGCGATCGTCCATGGCGCGTGGGCGGGTGTGGCGAGCAGCCGGCGGGCAACACAGACCGATTATACTCTAGGGGGATCACCAGAGAGCGCGGGCGCGGCCCGCGGGAGCAGCCAATGTTCGAGCCGGCGGACCCCGACTACGCGGCGAGGGTGACCGAGAGCTTCGGCCGCCAGCGCATGATGGACACCCTCGGCGCCCGCCTGGTGCGGATCGCGCCAGGGACGGTCGAGATCGAGCTGCCCGTGCGGCCCGAGCTGTGCCAGCAACACGGCTTCGTGCACGCGGGGGCCGTGACTACGATCGCCGATACCGCCTGCGGCTACGCGGCCCTCAGCCTGAGCGCGCCGGGGATGAGCGTGCTCTCGGTGGAGTTCAAGGCCAACTTCCTGGCCCCCGCGGCGGGCGTGCGCCTGGTCGCCAGGGGCGCGGTGAAGAAGCCTGGACGCACCCTCACCGTCTGCGCGGGCGACGTCTACGCGGTGGGCGCGGGCGGCGACGAGAAGCTGGTGGCCACCATGCTCGCGACCATGATGCTGATGCGCGACCGGCCCGACCTGAGCCAGGGCTGAGATTGCGAGATTGTAAAGCCGCGGCGCTTGACTCGATCCCGCTCCTCACCTACCATAAGCGCCGACGGACGTCAGCCAACCGAAGGATACGACACGCATGACCGAACTGATGGAGACGGTGCGCTTCTGGATCCAGGAGATTATGACCGCCCTGGGTTACCCCGGGATCGCCCTGATCATGCTCGCCGAGAACCTCTTCCCCCCGATCCCCTCCGAGCTGGTGATGCCCCTGGCGGGCTTCCTGGTGGCCCAGGGGCAATTCAACTTCCTCGGCGCGATCGCGGCGGGCACCACGGGCTCGGTGCTGGGCGCGGTCATCCTCTACTATATCGGCCGGTTCGCCGGCGAGCCCATGGTGCGGCCCTTCTTCCGCAACTACGGCAAGTGGTTCCTGCTCTCCGAGGCCGACCTCGACCGGGCCCTGAGCGTCTTCGGTCGCCACGGCGACGTGATGGTCTTCACCGGGCGGGTCATCCCCCTGATCCGCAGCCTGATCTCGCTGCCGGCCGGCATGCACCGCATGCCCATGGGCCGCTTCCTGCTCCTGACCACGATCGGCTCGGCGCTCTGGACCACCCTGCTGACCGTGGCGGGCTACATCCTGGGCGCCAACTGGGGCCGCGTAGTCGAGTTCATCAGCGACTACCAGAAGGTGGTCCTCGCCGCCCTGGCCCTGGGCGTGCTCTACTTCGTGGTGCGCCGCGTCCTCGAGCTGCGCGCCAGGCGCCAGGTGGCGTAGCCGGCCCCGCCAACCCTTGCGGGCCCCGGCGGCTGGTGCTATGCTGCCGGGGCGGCATCCCGCCCCGGCGGAGGCGGTACGGCGCCCCCAGGTGGCCCCCTGCCCAATAGCGCCAGGCCGCCACTATGATCCGGCCCCGCCGGCGCTTGCGGGCCCCGACAGCTGGTGCTATGCTGCCGGGGCGGCATCCCGCACCGGCGGGGGCAGTACGGGCGCCCCCAGGTGGGCGCCCAGCCCACTCGCGCCAGGCCACCACGACGAGCCGGCCCCGCCGGCCCTTGCGGGACCCGGCGGAGGCGACTATGGCACCCAGCGCGCTCCTCTACCTCGGCACGACCGACGGCCTGCTGATCTACAGCGCCACCGACGCGGGGGCCGTCCCCGTCGGCAAGGCCCTGGGCGGCCACGCCGTCACGACCGTCCTGGCCGTGGACGCGGCGACCCTGCTGGTGGCGGCGGACGGCCTGCCCCCGCAGCAGAGCTTCGACGGCGGCGCGACCTGGGGCGCCGCGCCCGGCGCCGCCGTCGAGCCGATCGGCCTGCGCGCCGCCACGGCCCACGGCCCCGCCGAGCTGCGCAACCCGCGCCTGATGGGCGCCACGGCCTACGCCCGCCTCGCGGGCCGGCCCGCCGCCCTGCTCGGGGCGGGCGCCGGCGGGGCCCTGCTCTTCCGCAGCCTCGACGACGACATCC
>DAOLDO010000575.1:0-4667 GCA_035327325.1 Chloroflexaceae bacterium
CGGCGGGGGTGAGGTCTGCGGTGTCGCCAGCAGAAGTTGGTACGACGGCGTGAACGGTGGCGCCCGGCGGGTCCAGCCGTCGCCGACCGCTCACAAGCCCGCGCCCGAGCGACGTGGGCAAGCTCATCGCGCCGTGGCGTTTGCCCAGCCGCAAGACGAAGCTTGCGCTACGCTGCGCTCAGTGCGCCGGGTGTCTCCTGCTCGTTACGCTTCGCTCACGCAGCACGTCCACAACCGCCCCACCGAAGATCGCAGCCGCGAAGCTCTCGGCACCGATTGTCAGGCCCAGGAGCGCCCCAACCCCTGCGCCGAGCCAGGGGATCAGCTCGGGTGCGAGGCGCGCCTCCGGGCGCGGCTCGCTGGCCTGAACAAACGCCTGCACCAGGGGGTCGCCGGCGACCACGGCGAGCATCGCCGTGAAGACCACCGTGCTGGCGATGAGGGCGCCACCGCCAGCTGCCGCGCCCGCCCGCGCACCCGACCAGCTGGCCGTCGCACCGCGCCGCGTGGCCTGCCAGCCGGCCATGATACCGACCAGGAGCGCGACCCCGGGGATGAGCAGCGAGGGTCCAACCCATGCCCGACTCGCCAGCGCCACCTCGCCCACGGCAGGGTCGCTCGCGGCGAGCAGCCGGGGGACGTCGCGGGCGAGGGCGCCGTAGCGAACCTGCGTCACGAGGCCGATCACCAGACCGCCGATCAGCGCTGTGAGGATATGCATACGCTTCATGGGAACCTCCATTGGGAGAGCTGGTCCGCTCGTCAGGCTCGCGCTACAGGTCGCAGTGGCGATGCGGGCCTGCTATCGCCGCTCGGATGAGGCGCTCCTCCAAGCCGCTGCCCCTCCTGGGGGGGCCTTGACCACGGCGCCCTGGAACAGCGAGTAGGTGAAGAAGCCGTAGTAGTCGGGCAGGGCCAGGATGTCGTCGGGCGAATCGGGCAGGCAGAGGCGCCGGTACCCCTCCCGGGCGGCGGGCTCCTCGCCCGGCTGAGGCTGTCCCCAGAGCATCGCGAACAGTGAGCGCAGCCCCGCCCGCTCGCTCAGGGTTAGCGGCGCCTGGAGCGTCCGCGCGAAGGTCGCGCCCCTGACCTCGGCCAGCCCGGCGGCGCGGAGCCCGCCGAGGGCCCGCGGGAAGTGTCGCTCCGGCGCCTGGTCGCTCAGAAAGGGGAGGTAGGCCGAGCAGGTCGCGTTCAGGCGCGCCTCGAGGAAGGGGTGGCCAGGCAGCAGCTGCTGCGATGTCCAGGCGAGCACGAACACCCGCCCACCAGGCCGCACCACCCGCGCCAGCTCCGAGACGAGCGCCGGCAAGTCTCCGGCGGGGTAGCCCACGCAGTCGGCGCTCCAGGCCCAGTCGAAGCTCTCGTCGGCAAAGGGCATCCGGGCCACGTCCCCCTCGCGCAGGGTGACCCGGCCCGCATAGCCGGCTCGCTGGATCAGCTCCTCCCCGTAGGCCAGCAGCTCGGGGGCGAGGTCCACCCCGGTGACGTGCCCCGCGGGCCCGACCGCGTCGGCGAGCAGGAGCGCCTGGAGTCCGGGGCCGCACCCTGCGTCGAGGCCGGCGCTCCCCTGCGGCAGACCGAGGACGCCCACGATCTGGCGAAGGAGCGGCTCGCGCAGCGCGTCGGCGTCAAGCAGACGCGTGATCGCCGCATCGGTGTCGCTCATCGTCGCCTCCAACATAGTCGGCCGGCTCACGATAGGGCCTCGACCCTGTAGTGCAACGTCCAGCCGACGCGCGCCGCCAGTGTGACAGGCTCCGCGTCGGAAAGCACCGTGCGCGCGACACCAGCCATCATGCCCTCCTCGCGCTCAATGAGGCTGCATCTCCACCACAGCGCGGGCAGGTCGGCGCAGTGCCAGCGTGAGCAGCCCAACGAGGAGCCAGAGTGTCAGGGCGATCACCAGTCGGTAGACGAGGGCAAGGGGCTGCGCCAGCGCCGGCTCCAGCGTTATGAAGGCCCCCGTGAAGCAGAGGTGCATCAGCTGTGCGATGAGCACGCTCCCGGTGTGGCTGTACACCCAGGTCATCAGGATGCGGTAGGCCGTCAGCGCCCCCACCCAGTAGACGACCGCCTCGGCAAGCCAGAGCAGCTCCTGGCCAGGCACGGAGAAGACGAAGCCGGCGAGGAGGTGCCAGGAGCCCCACAGCACCCCGAGCAGCAAACCGCCCGACAGAGCCCCGCAGCGATCGATCAGCCGCGGCGTGGCGAAGCCGCTCCAGCCAATCTCCTCGCAATATCCCGCCAGGCCGCCCGCGGCCAGGCCGAAGAGGAGGTTGAACCCGGGCGTGTACGCCGGCGAGACCAGCGCGGCCAGGCTCCAGAGGGCCGCCAGGGTCACCACGGGATTGACGAGCAGCGCCACGGCGTACCAGCGGGGTGAGACCTGCCAGCGCCGCATGCGGGTCGCGAGGTCGCCGAGCCCCGGGCGCCCGCCGGTGGCGGCCGTCATGGCCAGGCCCGCCGCGCTGGGGCCGAGCAGCATCGCCAGCATCACCAGCGGGAACTGGCTCGGGGGCACGGCCTGCCCCTGCAGGCGGGCGGCCCCGCCGGCGAGGAGAATGCCGCCCCAGGTGAGGCCGTAGGCCAGCACGAAGTAGCTGAACAGCGGGTGGCGTCGGAGGAGCGTGATGAGCGACATGGCGAGCTCCAGCTTCGGGTCTGCGCGTCGTCTACCGAGAGTGTAGCTCCCGCGCAGGTGAGCCGCTGTCACCTTGGCGGGTGAAAGCGGCGGCCGAATCCCGAGCATGCCGAGCCTGCCAGCGCGTTCGCGCGATGCGAACTGCTCACCCCGCCGGCCGACAGCGGCGCACCTCACCGGCGGCCATGCTTACCCACAACACCCTCGTCAGGAGCATGGTGACGATTGCCGCCGCAATGGGTTCTACACAACCCGCAGCAGAAAGTACAGGGCAAACGCCGCCGCCAGCAGCCACAGGAGCGCCGGCACCGCCCGGCTCCGCCCCGCTGCAAGCTGCAGCAGCACGTACCCGAGCACGCCGACCCCGATGCCATCGGCGATCGAGCAGGTCAGCGGGATCAGCACCAGCGTGAGCAGCGCCGCGAAGCCGTCCTCGAGCCGCCCGAAGTCAATCTCGCGCACCGTCTGAAACATCAAGAAGCCGACCACGATCAGGGCCGGCGCGGTCGCCTCGGGCGGAATCAGCCCCACAAAGGGCGTCACCGCCAGCGCCAGGAGAAAGCAGAGTCCGGTCACGATGGCCGCCAGGCCCGTTCGCGCCCCCGCCGCCACCCCCGCCGCCGACTCGACGTAGGTGGTCAGGGCCGAGACCCCGAAGAGTCCGCCGACCGCTGTCGCCAGCGAGTCGACCACCAGCACGCGCCGCGCCTGCGGCAGCTCGCCCCGCCCGTCTACCAGGCCGGCCTGCTCGCCCACGCCCACGATCGTGCCCACCGTGTCGAGGAAGCTCGACAGCACCAGCGTCACCATCACCAGCAGCGCCACGCCCATGCCCAGCCCCCTGGCCGCCGCCGCCGGGCTGTTGAACGCCGTGAGGGTGAGCCCCGCCCCGATCGTGCTGGTGTCGAGCGACAGCGCCACGAAGTTGCGCAGATCGGCGGCCCCGCCGGCCTGCGAGACGACGACGCCGGGCGCCAGCCATTTTACGACGATGGCGACGCCCGTGGTGGCCAGGATTCCGTAGAGCAGGGCCGCCCTGTGCCCGCGGAGCATCAGCCCGAGGGTCACCAGCAGGCCCAGGAAGGCCAGGGCGGTCGGCGGGTGGGCCAGCGACCCGAGGCCGATGGGGAGGCGCGCCGCGCTCAATTGCTCCGGCTGGACCTGCAGCAGTCCCGTGTTGAGCAGCCCGAGCACGAGGAGCAGCAGCCCGATGCCCGCGCCGACCGCGCGCTTCAGTGCGAGGGGGATCGCCCGTACCAGCGCATCGCCCAGGCCGAGCAGCACCAGGGCCGTGACGAGGAGACCGCCGACGACCAGCAGCCCCATCGCGGCCTGCCAGGGCAGCGCGTGGGTGGCCATCAGGTCGGCGGCGAGGATGGTCGTGATGCCCACGGCCGGCCCGACCGCGAAGGGGTAGTTGGTGTACCAGCCCATGGCGATTGACATCACGGCCGCCGCCAGGCAGGTAGCCGTCACCAGGCCGGCGAAGGGTGGGACCTGCGGCGCCTGGCCGGTGCCGTTCAGGGTTAGGAGGAAGGGGTTGAGGAAGATGATGTACGCCATCACGGCGAAGGTCGTCACCCCGCCCACCACCTCGGTCCTGATGGTGCTGCGCCGCTCCGCCAGCCGGAAATGCTTCGAGAGCCGGGCCGCGATCGAGTCGTGGGCCGTGCGCACCGCGCCGCCGATCGTGATCATCGCTCGCTCCTCGTCAGTCGGGCCTTAAGCCGGGGACGATCGGTAGGGCTCGCGCGCTAGGCCGGCAGCAGCTGCCTGTCGCGCTCCAGCCGGGCGATCAGCTCGGCGCGCTGGTAGGGCCGGTGCCACGCGCTCAGGTAGACCGCCTGCGGGATCATCAGCAGCGTCAGCTCGTGGGTGGCGTAGATAGTGGCGTTGCGCTGCGCCCCGCGGATCACAGCCGTGCTGCCGACGGGCAGCCACGCCGGGGCGGCGAACGGGCGGTAGCCGCCGAGGGGCACGACCGTCAGCCCTTCGGCAAGGGGGATGTAGACGAAGGGCGCCGCGG
>DAOLDO010000576.1:0-4667 GCA_035327325.1 Chloroflexaceae bacterium
GCAAGGGGCAGCGCGGCGCCAGGCATGGCCGCCGCGGCCGCGGCCAGCAGGCCGAGGGCGGCGAGGGCCGCGAGGCCGGGGGCAGGCTGGCGCGCCCCGGCGAGCCGCGCCGTGGCGGCCACGAGCAGCAGCCCGAGCGGCAGGAGGGGGAAGGCGACCAGCTCGCCCGCCAGACTGGCGGGACTGGGGGGCGCGAGGGCGCGCAGCTCGGCCCAGTCGAGCACCAGGCCGAGGGCCCGCGGGTCGCCAGGGAGGCTCAGAGGGGTGACGCTGAGGCCCACCCGCGACTCGCCCGGCGGTAGCAGCAGCGTGTAGACGCGGAAGTCGGGCGCGACGGCGAACGGGCCGAGGGCCTGGCCGGCGACCGTGAGCGTGAGCGCCGCGGGGGGGGCCTCCGCGGCGGCTGGGGCGAGCAGGCGCATGCGCAGGGCGGCGGGCGCGGGCGCCGGGCGCATGCGCAGCTCGGCCTCGGGGCGCGACCAGCGGAAGCTCGCGCCGAGGTCGCTCAGCTCGCGCCCGTAGAAGCCGGCGACGGCACCCTCGTCGAGGGGCGCGCCGACGTCGAGCAGCTGCCGCCCGCGAGCCTCGCGCTGCCACAGGGCGCCGAGGGCCACGGCGAGGGCCAGGAGCAGCCAGCCGAGGGCCAGGTAGCGTGTGGCGTATGAGCTCATGCGAGGCCGCATTATACCAGAGGGTGTGCTACAATCGCGCCGGTGTCGCACGGCCAGCCCACCCGGAGGAGACCGCACCATGGCCAGGCCACAGCAGAAGGCCGCCAAGCTCGGGCGCAACGACCCGTGCCACTGCGGCAGCGGCAAGAAGTACAAGGACTGTCACCTGCCGATCGAGCAGGAGGCCCGCACCGAGCAGCTGCGTCTGCGCCAGGCCCAGGACACGCTGCTGCCCCGGATCATCGCGGCGGCCCAGGACCAGCCCGAGCTGCTGCCCGCGGCCTTCGAGCGCTTCTGGCAGGGCAAGTACCAGCTCGACCAGAGCGAGGCCCTCGACCAGAGCGAGGACCGCGGCGCCGAGCGCTTCCTGACCTGGCTCGCCTTCGACGTGCGCCGGCCCGAGGGCACCACCCTGGTGGAGGGCCTCGCCGCCGACGAGGCGTTCGCCGCCGACCCCTACGAGCGCCGCCTGCTCGCGGCCTGGCACGGCGTGCGGCTGCGACCCTACCTCGTCGCCGAGGTGCGCAAGGGCCAGGGCGTGACGGTGCGCGACCTGCTGGAGGGCGACGAGCGCGAGGTGGCGGACTACGGCGCCTCGCGGCGCCTGGCCGCCGGCGAGGTGGTGGTCGGCCACCTGGTGCCCGCCGACACCGCCCCCGGGGCCGCCGCCCCGACCTACTACCTCGCCGGCGCCGCCGCCCAGCTCACCGACGACACCGCCGCGAAGCTGGTGGAGTTCGCCGAGCTGCACCTGGCCGACCTGCGCCGCTCCGACCCCGAGGCCGCCTGGCCCGACCTGGTCGCGCAGCGCAGCGAGATCTTCAACCACTTTGTGAGCGCGCTGCCCACGGAGGCCCGCGACCCCGGGCTGCTCGACCGCATCGTGCGCGAGGGCCGGCTGGCGCTCCAGCTCACCGCCGAGAGCGTGGCCGACCTGCTCGGCCGGCCGGCGCCCGCCCCGACCGACCCCGGCGCCGCGCGGGACGAGGCCGACCCCGCCGCGCCGCCGCCCCAGGGTGAGCAAGGCGGCGGGCGGCGCCCCGAGCCTGAGGCGTAGCTCATGGGCAGGGGCCGGCCGCACGGGCGCCGCAGGCACCACGAGAGCCCGGCGTGTGCCGGGCTCTCGCGCGTCCCCCCACTCGCGCGTCCCCACTCGCGCGTCCCCCCGTCTGTGCGAGCGGGCGCCGGCCCCCCCAAGCCGCGCCGCGCCCGCCGCAGATCCGCCGCGACAATGGCCTCCCCCCAATCAGTGCGCTTCGGATCTGGCCCTACTATAGCGCGACGCGTGGGGTTACGGCAAGTGGATGAGCTAACAATCTGATCAGAAAAGGCTATCGGATCTGTTAAAGAGTAGGGTTGTGGGGCCATGGCCCCACAACCCCGCGCCCTACAGCCGCACCTCGGGCCGGTACTCGCCCCAGACCTCCCGCAGCACGCCGCAAACCTCGCCGACGGTGGCATAGTGGCGCAGGGCCTCGCGCATCGGGGGCAGCACGTTGGCGGTGCCCTCGGCGGCGGCCCTGAGCCCGGCCAGGGCGGCCTGCACGGCCTCGTTGTCGCGCTCGGCGCGGAGCTGCGCCAGGGCCTCGGCCTGCTCGCGGGCCACGGCCTCGTTCGGCTTGAAGACCGGCGCGCCCCTGGCCTCCTCCTCGTGGAACCTGTTCACCCCGACCACGATGCGCTCGCCGGACTCGACGGCCTGCTGGTAGGCGTAGCTGGCGTCGGCGATCTGCTCCTGGACCCAGCCGTTCTCGACCGCGGCCACCGCCCCGCCCATCGCGTCAATCTGGGCGATCAGATCCTTCGCGCGGGCCTCCAGCTCGTCGGTCAGGGCCTCGACCACATATGAGCCCGCGAGCGGGTCGGCGCTGTCGGTCACGCCGCTCTCGAAGGCGATGATCTGCTGGGTGCGCAGGGCCAGGGTGGCCGACGCCTGGGTGGGCAGGCCGAGGGCCTCGTCGTACGAGTTGGTGTGCAGGCTCTGGGTGCCGCCGAGCACGGCGGCCAGGGCCTCGATCGTGGTGCGCACGACATTGTTGAGCGGCTGCTGGGCGGTCAGGCTGGCGCCCGAGGTCTGGGTGTGGAAGCGCAGCATCTGGCTGCTCGGCTTCTGGGCCCCGAAGCGCTCCCGCATGATTGTCGCCCAGAGGCGGCGGGCCGCGCGGAACTTGGCCACCTCCTCGAGGAAGTTGGGGTTGCTGACGAAGAAGAAGGAGAGGCGCGGCGCGAAGGTATCCACGTCGAGGCCCGCCTTGACAGCGGCGTCCACGTAGGCGATGCCGTCGGCCAGGGTGAAGGCGACCTCCTGCACGGCGGTGGCACCGGCCTCGCGGATATGGTAGCCGCTGATGCTGATCGTGTTCCAGCTTGGGACGCGCTCGGCGCAGTAGGCGAAGATGTCGGTGATCAGGCGCATCGAGGGGCGGGGCGGGAAGATGTAGGTGCCGCGGGCGGCGTACTCCTTGAGGATGTCGTTCTGGATAGTGCCGCCGATCTTGTCGGGGCTGACACCCTGGCCCTCGGCCACCAGCTCGTAGAGCAGGAGCAGCACGCTGGCGGGGGCGTTGATCGTCATCGAGGTGGTGACCTTGTCGAGGGGGATACCGTCGAAGAGGGTCTCCATATCGCGCAGGCTGTCGATCGCCACGCCCACCTTGCCGACCTCGCCCTCGGCGCGCGGGTCGTCGCTGTCGAGGCCGAGCTGGGTCGGCAGGTCGAAGGCCACCGAGAGACCGGTCTGTCCGGCCTCGAGCAGGTAGCGGTAGCGCTGGTTGCTCTCGCGGGCGCTGGCGAAGCCGGCGTACTGGCGCATCGTCCAGAGGCGCCCGCGGTACATGGTGGGGTAGATGCCGCGGGTGAAGGGGTACTGCCCGGGGTCGGGCTGGGGTTCGCCGCCGTCGGCCGCGCTATAGACAGGCTTGACGCTCAGCCCGGAGTCGGTCGTTCGCTCGGCGCTGCTGGTAGCCATCGCTGCTCTCCTCTGATGATGGGGTGCCGATCTGCCGCCATTATACACAGCCGAGTTGCGCGCCCTGGCCTTTCTAGCGCAAAGGCGCGGAAACCTCCGCCCGGGTTAACGACTCTCCCCCGATGGCACACGTTGTGCTGTGGCGCCGGCAGGAAGCCCTGCCCCGCAGGGTGTGTCGCCATACAGAAAGCGGGACAACAATGCAAGACACGATGAATCAGGTGGTCGTCACCATGCAGACCTGGCTGCCGAACATCCTGACGGCCCTGGCCATCCTGGTGATCGGCTGGCTGATCGCCCTCGGCGTCGCGGCGGCGGTGCGGGCCATCCTCGGGCGGACACGGCTGGACGACCGGCTGGCGGGGGCGCTCAGCGGCCACCGCAGCGCCGGCAACCTCAACACCGAGGGCTGGGTCAGCACCGCGGTCTTCTGGCTGATCATGCTCTTCGTGCTGGTGGCCTTCTTCCAGGCCCTCAACTTGACGGTGATCACCACGCCGCTGAACCGCATGCTCGGGCAGTTTTTCGGCTTCCTGCCCAACCTGCTGGGCGCCCTTGTGCTGCTCGGCGTCGCCTGGCTGGTGGCCACGGTGCTGCGCCTGGTGGTCTCGCGGGCCCTCAAAGCGATGAACCTCGACCAGCGGGTCGGCGAGCAGGTGCGCGACGACCGGCCCCGGGCCCGCGGGTCGGAGGATCTGGCCGCCCTGCTCCAGCAGGACCCGGCGACGGGGCGGACGATCAGCACGGACCCCGCCCTGCGCCAGGCGGCGCGGCGGCAGCCCGAGGCGGGCGGAGCGATCAGGGGCACCATGCTCTCGGACACCCTGGCGAGCGCGGTCTACTGGCTGGTCTTCCTGCTCTTCCTGCCGGCCATCCTCGACACCCTGCAGCTCCAGGGCCTGCTCGCGCCGATCCAGGGCCTGCTCAACGAGATCCTGGCCTTCCTGCCGAACATCCTGGCCGCGGGCCTGATCCTGGCCGTGGGCTGGTTCGTCGCGCGGATCGTGCGGCGCATCGTGACCAACCTG